>NZ_JAMAWB010000036.1:0-54276 GCF_023713585.1 Paenibacillus sp. MER TA 81-3 | reverse complement strand
TTCAAGCTTCGTTGTGTTTTCCATGTTCTTTTCCTGCCTATCTTCTTCTATTTCCTTCTTTATTCGACATGCAGGGTTGAAATTCCTTACCATAATCCTCTAATTCTTTTGTTCAACTTATATAGTTCAAATACATTTATTGTTTGTGAAATTCCACAAGCCTCTTCATCTGCTATCGGCAGTATTAATTATATTTTAATACCAGAACGACTTATCATAGATTATGAAAACGATTTAATAATGGCACCTTTGAGAGGACTTGAAAATGATGGCCGTACTTTCCCAATGTTTGATTTTGAAGGATTAAATGAGGTTGATGTAGAGGCTTATTGCGTTAGAATTAGTAAGATAAAAACAGAAATAATAAAGATATTAGATGAAATTGTTGATTTTTTAAATGAATACGAGTGGGAAGAAGAAGTATATTTCGAAAAAGATGATGACAAATTCATGATTAGTGCATTTCTTTATGAAGAAATTGATGGGAAAATATCGATTTCTCTAAGTCTACAATTGCATATTTCAGGTCTCCATCCAATGGGTGATATTATTTTTGACTCAGAATATAAAACTGAAGAGGATGAACTAAAACTATTTACCGATAGCAGTGATTACAATTTAGATATAGAAGAAATTCAAGTTATTTTTTCGGATTGTTGGAACAATATCAGAAGATTCTTTTTATTAGAGAAGGAGTTCGAGATAGAACTTCCAGAAGAAATAAATTATTAAGGGATAATTAAAGAATGTGAGGCGACGTCCTGTCTGCGAAAGAGGGGGAAGATCAATCAGATAACACGGTAACTGGCTCAATACTTAATTTTATAAAATAATATGTCTTTAGCGTTTTCAAAGATGAGAATTACATAATCTCATTGTCACGAGAAACATATTGAGCTTGATTATTCAAGAACTCACCCGGACACATCTCAGAGCCTCGTAGTAGCCAGTCGGAACCATTGTCACCGATGATTCCGTGTTTTGGGAAATGAAATAACGTTCAAACAAACTCAATAATTTAATTGAATATTATGTTATATTATTTAGCTATTAATAATTTGGAGGGGAAATACTTGCCTACTTTATTTTTGAGTCATAGTTCTAAGGATAAGTTCTTTGTAAGGAAGTTAGCAGAGGAGTTAACGCAAAACGGCGTAAAAGTTTGGATAGACGAAGCTGAAATAAAGATAGGAGATTCATTAATTGAGAAGATTACTGCAGGTGTTAAAGACGCTGATTATCTAGTTATAGTTCTATCTCATAATTCTGTTGAATCTACTTGGGTTCAAAAAGAGTTACAAATGGCAATTAGCCGTGAAATGCTTGGTACTAAAGTTATTTTGCCGCTATTAATTGAAAAATGTGAAATACCTTTATTCCTTCAAGACAAGCTTTATGCTGATTTTACTAATCCGGATCATTTTGATAAATCATTTACTCAACTACTACATGCCGTCGGTATTGAAAACAATCAACAATCTCAAAAAGCAGCTACAAAAAAGAAAAAAACTAGGAAGGATATCCTGAAAGAAGAACCAATATTACCAAGAGAGTTACAACTTAAATATAAATTACAACAAAGTCAATTAGAGTTATTTGAAGACATTAAAATTGTGGGTGTAGATAAAAATAAAACTTATAATCCTGATCCTTCGAAGAAATTATTTAATGTATATTTTAACTTGTCACATTCTCCATCGAGAGAATGGGTAGAAATTTTTGATGCAGAACGTAGAGTTCCAAGACATACAATGTGGAGAAAGGCCTGGATTGAAGATACTTTCATTGTTGTTCATTGTTGTCTTAACGAGATTAAAAAATATCATCTACTAGATATCACCGAAGATGTACTAAATAGCAATAATAAATACAGAGAGTATTTGAAAAATATTGAAATGCAGCAACAACGGAAAGCATCTCGAGAAGAAAAAGAAAAGCATGAATTAAATGAGGTTTTGGATAGTTTGGAGTTTTAACATTTCAAAGAAGTAATAATCCTCTTCTAACATTACATTCATGCTACGGGACATTCGACTATCAGTCTGCCGATGCAAACAAGACAAATCGATTTCCCCTAAGATAAGAGCTAAGTGGGATCGACGTTGAGAATATAGAAGCATTAAAAGAAAATCTGATTTTGAAGGAAGGAACCAATGTCAAGTATATTTCTTTGTCATACAAGCATCGATAAACCGTTTGTGGAAAAACTTGCAAGAGATTTGAGGAGGATAGGTGTTAATGTATGGTTTGATAAGTGGGAAATAAAAGTTGGTGACTCTCTCACTTGGAAAATAGAGGAAGGAATTAGAGAGAATGAATTCTTAGGGATAGTATTATCACCAGAGGCACTTAAATCTGAATGGGTCAAAAGTGAACTTGGAGCTGCATGGTCAAAACAAATGAAAACCAGAAAGGTATTTGTATTGCCGATTTTTTACAGAGAATGTGAAATGCCATATTTTCTATCGGATCGTAAATACGCTGATTTTAGAATTGATTATGAGCATGGTTTCAGTGAGTTAGCTGGTATATTTGGGATTGATGAAACAGAAGTAATAACACAAGATAACTGGAGGAAATTCACTAGAAAAAAGAAAGTTAACTGGAAAAGCTTTAAAACTAAAGAATTTGAACAATTAGTAACTACATTAGTAGATAGAGCATATGAGTATAAATGGTCAGCTTGGGTTGGTGGAACTGCAAATGAATACTCAATCTCTTTTTATTGTTCTATTAAAAAGGACGATACGTTTATACATAATTACATTTCATTTAAATTAGTTGGAGAAAGCAATGCATATAACGCCAGTTTTAAAAAAGAATCTAATCCAAATAACCTAAAAGTAAGTGATTATGAAAAATACATAGGAAACTCAATTGATGCTTGTGATGAGTGTTTATGGAGATTTATGGATGATAGTAATTCAATCTATGGAACCCCGACAGAGAAACCATTTTATTTTACAGAACGTTTTTCGAGGGGGAATGAACTGCATGAAGCTGCTAAAGAAATGATGCGAAGATTTAACTGGTACAAAGGGGACAAGTTATAACTATTTCAAGATGGCAAGCAGCTAACATTGCATTCATGCACTATTCGTTTCTCAATTTAGTTCTCAGTAGTACTCTCGGAGAAGCAAATTTTGTGGACAATCTCTGACAGGTATGGTGAATGTAATAAAGATAGATAAATTGTCTTTCATTAAGAAAATAGTAATCAGGAAAGTGAAATTTGATGTTGGGCATTTGATTAGGCAGCATTAACGCAATAGTGATAAACAAGGATTTCTTTGGCATCTCTTGTCTTTTATTTCTCCTAAATATTTTACGATTTTAACTGCCTTAAGGGTGCTTCTAAAGAGCACTCTTATTTTATTTATCACACCTCAAATGTCATGGTGTGTTTTTGTGTTAGGTTATTGGAGGTCATCTATATCTGCAAAGGAATGTTTACACATTAGTATATATATGGTAGTTTTGAAATAAATATATGTATTTTTGTGTAAGCGTGGTTTTGAAAGAAGGTGATTATTTGAGTAAAGAAGATAGGCTTATCAGTGAGTTAATTTACGATTATCGGAAGAGGCTTTAGATACACTTTGCCGTATTTATCTGTTTTATCAGGTATTCCAAAAGTGGACAGGCTACACTAAGTTGGACAGAAAAATTAAGGGCTAGTAGAATGAACACATAAAACCAAGGAGCGGATCTACTATGCCAACACAAAGACGTACATTTACAGCTGAATTTAAGAAACAGATGGTGCAATTATACGAGAACGGAAAATCAAGAGCAGATATCGTCCGTGAATACGATCTAAGTGCTTCAGCATTGGATTGTTGGATCAAGCAAGGACAATGTACAGGTTCGCTCTCTGAGAAGGCGAATCGCACACCAGAAGAAAATGAACTCCTTGCTTTACGTAAAGAAAATCAACGTCTTAAGATGGAGAACGACATTCTAAAGCAAGCTGCGCTGATCATGGGACGAAAGTAAATGTCATCAAACGAAATAGCGACAAATACTCGGTGTCAGCAATGTGTGACGTCCTACAAATTCCACGAAGCACCTACTATTATGAAGCCAAAGAACAGCAGGAAGAAAACGAGATAACGAATCACATCGTTGAAATCTTTGAAAAGAACCGTAGAGCCTACGGTACGCGAAAGATTAAAGTTGAACTACGTGAATATGGTTTCACCGCATCTAGACGTCGAATTGGCCGTATCATGAAAGAACAAGGCCTGGTTTCTACCTACACTGTGGCTCAATTCAAACCACAAAGAACTTCATGTAACGAATCGAAGCAGGCAAATGAACTGAATCGTGAATTTCTACAACCAGAAGCAAAGCGCGTAGTTGTAAGTGACTTAACGTATGTAAGAGTGAAAAACAGATGGCATTACATCTGTGTATTTGTCGATCTCTTCAACCGAGAGATTATTGGCTCAAGTACAGGCCCTAGAAAGGATGCGGATCTTGTAGCACGTGCTTTTGCTTCTGTTCAAGGAGATCTACGTCAAATACAGCTATTCCATACCGACCGAGGCAGTGAGTTTAAAAACAAACTGATCGACGAGACACTAACAACATTCAATATTACTCGTTCATTAAGCATGAAAGGCTGTCCTTACGATAATGCCGTTGCTGAAGCTACATTTAAGATTATGAAGACCGAATTCATCAATCAAACAAACTTTCATAGTCTGCAACAGCTCAAGCTTGAGCTCAGTGACTACGTGAACTGGTACAACAAACGCCGTATTCACGGAACTCTAGGCTATGTCAGCCCGATAGAATACAAAAGATTAGCCCTTAAAAAAAATGTCTAGTTTAGTGTTGACAATCCAAGATGAATGGGAGAACTGTCAAACACAAAAAATACATTTAGATACACTCTTAGATGAGATATTGCCTAACCTGTCAGAAGAGGGAACACATGTAGTTGTATTCAAAGTTCCGGAGGATCCAGACGTTGTAAGAGTATCCGCGGATGATTTTAAAAATAATTTGTTGTATGAATGTTCTCAATATGAATAGCGCTCATGCTAATTCAGCATAAAGCTTCTTCTTTACGATTTGCTTGAACACGAACATACTGACAGACTGTGTTAATGCAGCACGGTCGACATTGAGAAGGATGTGAGAGAACAAGATGAACTGGGAGCGATATTTGCTGGACGAGAAATCTCCTGTTTCCTATTATGCTCATCTGGGCATTATGGAGGGGACTCGGAGAGTGGAGAACTTTGATCTTGCTGCATTGGAAGAAGATACTCGGATTGTTGATTTATTTACGCCTCTGAAAAAATGTAAGAAGAAATATGTGAATTATGAATCGCTGGTCGGTAATCAAATGATAGAAGGAATTTACCTCACTGATCTAGATGAGGAGCGATTACAAATATTTTCTACATTGCCGAATTTAAAGTACTTGCAAATTTCCTCCGGAAAAATGGGGGATATACCCAATTTATCATGTTTACATCGCTTAGAAGTGTTGATCCTGGCGAATTTGCCCCAAGTAAAAGATTTGAACTTTCTGATAGGGTTACAAAACCTGCAAACCTTATATATCTATGGTATGAATCACTTGTACGATTTAACGGCGCTTGCATCTTTATCGAATGTAAAGGAATTAAGTCTTGATCATGGACGAATGAGTGGGACGGGAAATCCAGTTAAAAGCTTTGAGCCTGTTGGAGAATTAATGCGATTGGAGTATTTGTCATTGATCCTGGCATTAGAGAATAAGAGCCGAGATATTACGCCTATTCTAAAATTGAAAAATATAAGGAAACTTCATCTATTGCCGCGATACACAAAGGGAATGAAGGAAACAATTACAGCCAGTTTTCCAAATTTGCTGAACAAACAAGACTTTGAATAGGATCAGAATAGAAGTGATGAGCTGATGTACATAGTCAGATTGATGGCAGGTAACTGTAAAAAATAAACAATAAAGTCTGCAAAAAAACGAGCCTTTAGAATCGCTTCTAAGGCTCGTTTCGCGTTTCGGCATCCATTTTACGGGAGGAATGGATGCCGTTCATATAAAGCAAAGGTAAAATGGAGGAATAATTTAATATTATTTATAAAATAAGCGGAAATATCCTTCTTCGAATGTGAGTTGTCTGTTATGATCAAGAGGAATACCCCGTAATTATTGTTGGAGGTGATGCTTGTAAAAAAATCGGCATAAAAATAGATTTATAGATGAGATTAGTTGTACTTAAGATGGAGTGCTTGGGAAGCTGTTTTTTCATGAACCCATGGGGAGGTTTGAAAATGAGATTAAAGAATACGCTGTCTTTCATCTTATGTTTTGCTCTCATTTTTTCAGGGACGACGTTGACTGTGTTGGCCGATGAAGCCATCACAGCAAAAGATGAAAATGGCAACACCATCACAGCGAAAGCTGCAAACGGTAACACCATCAGCATTACAGCAGTGAATCGAGCCATCGGAGCTTCAGATGAAATGATCCTGTTTACCCGAGAAAATAGTAGTAAGCTCACAGATTCGAACCCTTATGCGGCTGCTGCAGTCGTGGACTACCATGAAGGTACTTACAGCGTTACGGACGTCACTTATCGTGAAGGTGCTGTACAAATACCGACGAATGGTTTTGTACTGTTTGGTCACGGATCGAGTGAACAGTGGATTAAAGACAATATGAGTCCGGGAGACCCGGTTGAGATTGTTGGCTACACGCTGCCTGCACCGGTGGTTGGAGGTCCACAGCTCATCACAGAGCAGGGCACCATACCAATCGACGTTGTAGATCAGGATCAACTGGCGAACACCATCGCAGTCTATACACGTCATTTTGGTGAGATGACAAGACCATTCTCTGAAGATACTGTTCAATATATCATCACCAATGATGTGTCGGTCGTGAAAAGCACATATGGTGTTCATGGTCAGAGTGGAACCTACATTCCTGCGAACGGTTATGTCATTTCGGCTTCTGGCAACGCTGCGTCATCCTTGAATTTGGAGGTGGGACATTCCGTACAAGCAATTAACGTAGATATTCCTATTCTGCCTAGCAAGTATTTGAAAGTGAATGGTATTGCGGTAGGCATTGATAAAATAAATGGACCGCGTGGAGCGGGAGAGGTGGTGTTGTACCAGCCTACTTATGGTGCAACCACCAATCAGAATGCTTGGGGAATGGAACTTACAGTCGTTGGTAATAAGGTAACCAACGTCGTGGCGATTGCATACGATCCCAACACAGGTGCTTATCTTGATAACAACTCCTCCATTCCATCGGATGGATATGTACTGTCGATTCAATCGACAAGTCCATTCTATAACCAACTAGCGGGTCAAGTGCGTATCGGCGCAGAGGTTGAACTCGTGACAGATAGTTTAATTTACCAAGCGGCTAGAACTTCGTTTGATGCATTTAATCCGAAAGTAAAAGAAGATAATCCCGGAGGCTGGGACAATGTTGGCAATGTGCCTTATCCAGGATTTCGTGGATCGAATCAGTTGATCGTCTATAATCGTAATTATGGCGCGGAGACTGGCACGAACCCATGGGGCAATGAAGTGATTGTTAATGCGGACGGATATGTAACGAACAATGGCGGGAACAACAGTAAAATTCCTGAAGGCGGCTATGTATTATCCGGTCATGGGGTTAAAAACACATGGTTAAAGAACAACGCACTGGTTGGAGCCAAATTGAGTCTGGATTTTGTTAAAAAAGAAGTGTTGGTTATTTTTACGCCGGAATCTTACTTAGATAAAGCATCGATAAGTATCGATAGCGCAGAGAAGGGGCTCCAGTTATCCAAGAATCAGTTTATGGATGTGCCTTATGCCGATATTGAACAGAAGATTGTAGAAGCGAAGGGCGTTTATGAGTTGGTCAAACAGCGTTTAAATGAAAGCGATACCAAAGGGTTAATGGATTTACTGAATGACTTAGATCAGAAAGTTACGGATGCAAGTTACATGAATTTTGAGTCTCCAAAAGTACAGACTCGAGGTCTCTGGATGAGGCCGAAGGAAAAGAACTTGGAGCAGGTTCGAGATCATGTGAAGAAAATCAAAGAGACCGGTATCAATGCCATCTATCTAGAAACATGGTGGAATGGATATACCACTTGGCCAACGTCTTTGCCAGATACCGAATTAAATCCTTTGTATGAAGGCTTTGATGTACTTGGAGCATTTATTGAGGAAGGCAAAAGACAGGGGATTGAAATTCATGCCTGGGTGGAGAACTTCTTTGTCGGCGGACCGGTTGTGGTGAATCATCCCGATTGGCTCATGAAAAGCAGAAAAGGTATTGATTATGAAGAAGGCAGTCACAATGCCAAGTGGTATTGGCTTAATCCAGCGCTCCCGCAAGCTAGAGATTTCGTTGCTTCTGTCTACGATGAACTCGTCACGAAATATGACATAGCTTCACTGCATTTGGATTATGCGAGGTATCCAGGGTCCGGAGATTACACGAATGACTTTGGTTACGACACGTATACCCGCAATTTGTTCAGCGAGAAATATGGCGTTGATCCGCTTGACCTTCATCCAGGAGATCGTTACTGGGATGAATGGCTACAATTCCGTGCGGACATTATCAATACCTGGGTCGTTCGGGTAGTTAACGAGGCGCATCAAATCAAACCAAAGCTACAAATTACCACTGCGGTATGGCCGAATTATGAGGAAGCACCGAAATCGCACGCGCAAGAAACGAAATACTGGTTAGATCATAATTTAATCGATCACTTGTTCCATATGTCTTATGCACCGGGTTCGGAATTAACGGTAGCCGACTTGAGACACTCCATGGCATTAGCAGGGGACAATGCATTCGTCACATCGGGTCTGGACACGTTCCAAGGCAATCCTACATCGGCTGTTGTGGATCAAATTACCGAAGCAACAAAGAATGATGGAGCTGGATCCGCATTATTTGAATACGAAGGACTATTTAATTATAAGTATGACAAGGTGCTGAAGATTGGGTTGTATCGTAATAAGGCAATTTTGCCTCAATATGATACGACCAAGCCTCTAGCGACCGTGATGGAAGAAATGATCCGTAAAATCAATGAGATTTACGTTCCTTTCCAAGGGATGAGCCGTAAGGATGGCAAGAAACTAATACAGAAACTTGAATCCGCTGTAAAAGATCTACATGTGAATCCCAATATGACAGATGAGACTGCAAGTGACGTGAAACAGAAGATCGACAGCATAAGCAAACTTCTTGCAAGCAACTCGATTAATAAAGAAGTAAAGAATCGAATGAAGCATGATTTGGACTATGGCAATAAAATGATAGACATCTATTTCTCCAAAACAGCGAAAACGCAATTAAGTAAATTGACGGTGAGCTCGGGGAAGAAGGTAATGAAGTTAACGCCTTCCTTCACACCATCGACGTATGATTACAAGGTAAAGGTCGGGCATTCGGTTACGGAGCTAAATATTACGGCGAGTACAAGTAATCAGAATTCAGTTATTTCCGTGGGTGGCAAGCCTATTGAAAATGATTCGGTCATTCCCGTACCACTTCAAGTGGGTTCGAATCTGGTTACATTACAAGTGATGTCCGAAGATGGACGAATGAAAAACTACACGGTGACGATTCAGCGCGCTGGTAATGATAAAGGGAACTACGAAGAATAACGACAGAGTTGAAACTGCAATATTTAGGCTTCATCAATTTCTAATGAATTCACGGGGTGTCGCAGATCGATTTGGCACCCCGAATTTTTTAATTTATATAGTTGAGGTGATCCCAATATGAGTCTATCTATCGAAAAGGGTGCAAATATGGAGAAAATAATCTCCAATTATTTTAAAAATAGTGGAGAACTTGTTTAATGCGTGTTACAATGAACATGCAAGAAGGGAAAAGGTGGCAGGAACGACTCTTATTCCGAAATAACTCATGGATGGAGCAATTACAGATATAGCGTAGAATAATAAGGCTTTTTTGTAAGCGCTACCGTTTTCGGACTTACAGTCATTTCTTCTCCTAGCTTTGAGAGATAGTTTATAAAGAAGAGAGGGTGTTGTGGCATGAGCTTCAAAGGTAGAAGGTTGATTTCATTACTATTGGCATCAATGATGATGGTGGGGTTATTGGCGGCTTGTGGTTCGGATTCATCGGGCAACAAGGGGGCTGCTTCAAGTGGGAACAACGATAGCAAGAAGCCCGCGGAACAAGTCACGGTAGAGTTCTGGACAATCTCATTGCAGCCGACCTTCAATGATTACTTCAACAAGTTGATTGCGGATTATGAAGCGAAGAATCCGAATGTCAAGATAGATTGGAAGGACTACCCTTACGATGCTGTACTGAACAAGCTCATGACGAATATTGCTGGCGGTAATGCGCCAGACGTGGTGAACCTTAATACGGAGCTGGCCAATCAGATGGGAACCAAGGATGCATTGGTTGACTTCAACCAAGAGCTGACAGCGGACCAGAAGGCAGCTTATTTCCAAGGAATCTACTCCTCAACAGAAATGAACGGCAAAGGGTTCGCACTCCCTTGGTACACTGGATTGCCTGTCCTATTCATGAATAAGGATCTGGTGGAGAAAGCTGGACTGAATCCGGACAATCCGCCGAAGACGAAACAGGAATTGAACGAATGGGGTCGCCAGATCAAAGAGAAAACCGGCGCCTACGGCTACATATTCACGATGGAAGCACGGACTCTGTTAGAAGAGAACCTGCCGTTCCTGACTGAGGATTATAAGAAGGCAGCTTTTAATACACCGGAAGTAGAAGCGTATGTCAATGAGAATGTACAACTGTTAAAAGACGGCGTCATTCCAAAAGACATTATCAACTACGATAAACAAGTGCAATACTTCGCGAGTGAGCAAGTAGCCATGTCTTTATCCAGCTCACCATTTATTAACAAGATCAAGACAGCCGCGCCGGATGTATACAACAAAATGCTTGCCGTTCCAAGTCCGGTTGGCAAAGCGGGCATTCGCTATTCCAACACGATGAACATCGTCGTGCCTTCGGCAACATCTCATAAGAAAGAAGCGGTTGACTTCGCTGTATTCGTCACGAATGCGGCCAATCAGGTGGAATTCTCCAAGATCGCTAATACATTGCCTTCCACGGTAGAGAGTGCCAAAGATCCATTCTTCTCGGAGAATGACGGAACTCTAGAAGGGGTCGCTAAGACCGTATCTGCAGTCAGCCTTGATAAAGCCGAGGATTTCTACATCGGCGTTGAGAGTGCTAAAGACGTTAATCAGACTATCACCAAAGCATTGCAGGAAATTTATTTGAACGGTGCTGACGTGAAGAAGACATTGACTACGGCCGAGAGCGATGTTAACAAAATCTTGGGCAACTAAATACTTCAAATTGGGCAGGCTTGTCCTGCCCGATTCTTATAGACATAGAACTATGTTCAAAAAGTCCGGTTTTCAGCACCGAGAAGGTTGGATAAAGCTAGGGCCTGAGGAGCGCAGCGTACGTAGTTTGTACGTGGGCACCTAAGATGTTTCCGTAGGAAACATGACTTCGTAAGCATCTGCTTAGGCCCGGCTGAATTCAAGATTCGATGCCGATATCACATCCTGAGTTACTTCGTGATCAAAAGTGAACTTTTTGAACTACCTCTTATTAAGATGGTGGAGGAGTACTATCATGAAAAAGACATCCTTCTTTACTAGATTCGGCAAGTCGGAAGCGGCAGTGGCTTGGCTCTTCATGACACCGGGTTTGATTCTACTGGCCCTATTTGTCTTCTGGCCGATTATTTATAGCGTACCGCTGGCGCTGACGAATTACTCCGTCATAGGCAAGACCGAGTTTGTTGGCTTGGATAACTTCGTTAAGGCGTTGCAGGATAAGAGCTTCATCACGTCACTGCTCAACTCATTGCTATACGTCATTGTTGTGCCATTTATTCAGATTATATCTATTCTTATGGCGATTCTAGTCAACAGCAATGTCAAAGGCATTAAATTATTTCGTACGGCTTATTACATCCCCGTAGTTACTTCTATGGTCGCGGTAGCGCTGATTTGGGGCTGGCTGCTCAACCAGAATGGGGTCATAAACTATGTGCTGTCCAATGTAGGGTTAATGAAAGAGCGAATTACCTGGCTATCCAACAAAGATACAGCACTGTGGACACTGATGTTCATTACGATGTGGAAGGGCCTTGGCTACTATATGATGATTTATTTGGCCGGATTGCAATCCGTTCCGAAGGATCTGACAGAGGCTGCGATGATTGATGGCGCGAGCCGGGCGCAGACGATTCGTAAAATTACAATTCCGCTGTTGAAGCCGTATGTCTTTTTCTGCACGCTTATTTCACTAATGGCGGCAATCCGTGTGTTCGATGAAGTGTTCATCCTGACGATGGGTGGACCGGGGGATGCTACCTTAACATCGAGCTTGTATATTTATCAGCAGGGTTTCCAGCAATTTAATTTCGGCTACTCTTCGGCACTTGGCTTAATTGTCAGCGTCATGATTGGTGCGCTTAGTATCGTCATCTTCAGATTCAACCGGAAGGGTGGTGTCAATCCATATTAATGGATGCATGATATGAGAAAAAAACCACTTCGATTAGTGAAATTATTATTGTTATATGGAGCTTTGATTCTATTTGCCATTTTTATGATGGGACCATTCCTATGGATATTAAGTGTGTCGCTCATGCCCGGCAAGAATGTGTTCAGCTCTCCGCCGGCGATCTTCCCGACATTTATCGACTTTGATAATTACGTCCAAGTGTGGAATTACATGGACTTTCCAAGATACTTAATGAATACCGTTATCATTGCGCTGATGGGCGTTGTAATGAACATCTTCTTTTCTTGTCTTACAGCCTATCCGCTTGCCGTATTCCGTTTCAAAGGCCGGGATCTAATCTTTACACTACTGATAGCGACGATGATTATTCCCGCTGCAGCCGGCATGGTAGTTAACTATTTGACGGTAAAAGCACTAGGCATGATGGGCGGGTTTCTTGCAGTCGTGCTTCCTTCAGCGGTTACCGTGTTCAACGTATTCCTAATGAGACAGGCGTTTATGGGCATGCCACATGAACTGCGCGATTCCGGCAAAGTGGACGGTGCCAGCGAATTTCGTATTTGGCTGCAATTGGCGCTGCCGATTGTGAAGCCGGCGATCGCCGTTATTGGATTATTGGAGTTCATGGGGATGTGGAATAGCTTCCTCTGGCCGATGATTGTGCTTAATGATACGAAGCAGTATCCAATCGCGTCCGCGCTCAGCTTTTTAAATGGCCAATTTTCCTATAATTTTGGCTGGATTGCCGCCGGGACCGTCATTTCGGTTATACCGATTATCATCGTGTTCCTGTGCACCCAGAAATATTACATGGAAGGTGTATCCGGAGCAGTTAAAGGATAGGAGGACACTACTCACATGAGAAAAATTATATATATTCCGCTGGACGAACGTCCGTGCAATTACGAATTTCCGGCACTTCTTGCCGCGGGAACGGATTATCATGTCGTTCGTCCGGATTTGAGCATGATGGGGCTGAAGAAGCGCCCAGGAGACATCGAACAGCTATGGACCTGGCTATTCGAGCAGGCGCGTGATGCAGACGGAGCGATTGTGGCCTTGGACACATTGCTATACGGAGGAATAATCCCCTCGCGGCTGCATGAGATGACGGAGGAACAATGCGGGGAGCAATTGGAGAAGCTCCGTCAATTGAAGCAGATCAACCCGGCTTTGCATGTATTTGCTTATCAGCTCATTATGCGTTGCCCGCGCTATTCCAGCAGTGATGAAGAACCGGATTATTACGAGAATTGGGGCAGGGAGATTTTCCGGCGCGGATATATCCGCCACCGGTTGGAACTGGGCATCGCTACAGAAGAAGAGCAAAATGAATTGCAGCAGATCGAGGGCGTTTTGCCTGAATCCATGTGGCAGGACTATACGGAGCGCCGTGCTGTTAATTTAACAGCGAATAAGAGAGCAATCGAACTGGTGCAGGACGGGGCCGTCGATTTCATGATTATCCCACAGGATGACTCGGCCCCTTATGGTCTGACTGCGGTGGATCAGCAGCACGTTCGCGAGCATGTCAAGAAGTGTCAGCAGCAGCTGTCCGTCTATATGTATCCCGGGGCCGACGAAGTGGGATGTACGCTACTTGCCCGCATGATCAATCATTTTGAGCGTCGCAAGCCACGGGTGCAAGTTCATTTTGCCAGTGTGCAAGGGCCGTTAGTGATGCCTCTATATGAAGACCGCGTACTATATGAATCGGTCAAATATCAGATTATGGCGGCCGGAGGACTAATGTCGCCTTCCCTGGCAGAAGCCGATATGGCCCTATGCATCAATTCACCCGGCGAGAGCATGATGGAGTCGAATGATCAAGGGCAGTCTTCTTTAGGGTATCAGGTATACCGGAATCTAGTTGAACTGGTAGAGATGGCTGATGATATTGTTCACCGTCTCGGCAAGCCTTGTGTTATCGCCGATGTAGCCTATGCCAACGGAGCAGATCTTGAACTGCTGCAGCTGCTTCGCGATAAGAAGCTATTGTTCGAATTGGCCGGTTATGTAGGCTGGAATACAAGTGGCAACACGCTCGGAACTTGCATTGCACAGGGCATGATCTATGCCGTGAATGGCAATACGCCGCAGCATCGCGATTTCCTGTCACTACGCTATGTCGAGGATGGGGGCTATTGTGCCTTCGTACGTAGGGATGTAAGCGATCGAGTGCTGCCTGGTACGGGATACAATTATTTCTCGATCGACGGACAGCGGGGACAAATCGCCGAGCAAGTCAGAGCTGGATTGACTCGGTTCATCGAGCAGCATTTGCATGATCCAGAGAATAATTATGAGATTGTGATTGACGATTGCTATATGCCTTGGAGCCGGATGTTTGAGGTCGGATTGAAGACCCATGTCCGTGATACGAAGCAAGGACAATAAAGTACGACGAGGGTTCGAGCTTCGCTAATGCTGCGAGGGCCTACAAATTTTGCAAATAACAGAAAAGGTGCATGAACAGCACAGGTGGATGCTGGAAGCGCCGGAGAAGGAGCCAGCGAGAGATGCATAACGAGCGAATGACAGACGTCGCCGTCCTAGGCGGCGGGTTGGGCGGATGTATGGCCGCATTGGCTGCAGCCAAAATGGGTGTGCGTGTAATCATGACAGAGGAGACGGATTGGCTCGGCGGTCAGCTGACAAGTCAGGCGGTTCCGCCAGATGAACATCGGTGGATCGAGGAATTCGGCTGCACAGAGACGTATCGCGAGTTTCGAGACCGGGTGCGTGCTTATTATCGAGAGAACTATCCGATGTCAGAGGAAGCGAAGAATAATGAACTGCTTAATCCCGGCAACGGTTGGGTAAGCCGCTTATGCCATGAGCCGAAGGTGGCGCTGCGCGTCATCGAGGATATGTTGGCCCCGTATGTGAACAGCGGCCGTATCACGGTATTGTATCATTTCAGACCGACTGCAGCCTCAGTGAACGAGGATCAGATAGAGAGTGTAACCGTTACACATATAAGCTCAGGTGAAGAAGTTGTACTAAGGGGATCATACTTTCTCGATGCTACGGAATGTGGAGACGTACTGCCGTTAGCGGGGGTTGAATATGTAATAGGCGCGGAGTCCAGGCATGAGACAGGGGAGCCGCATGCGCTGGAAGAGGCAAATCCGCTCGATGTGCAGTCGATCACCCATGTGTTTGCCCTCGATTATGTAGAGGGTGGCGATTTCACGATTGAGAAGCCTGAACAATATGATTTCTGGCGCAAGTTCGTACCGAAGCATACGAATATTCCGCTGTTAAGCTGGTATGCGAACGATACGGATGACGCGGAGAAAATGAAGGAGTTCGCCCTATTTCCAGGTGAACGCAAGGACGCTTCTGGGCGGGAGCTACTGTCGCTGTGGACGTATCGTCGTGTCATCGACCCGGCTTTATTTGAGCCTGGGCTATATGAAAGTGACATCACCTTGATCAATTGGCCGCAGAACGATTATTTTCTGGGTTCAATTATTGACGTTCCTGAAGCAGAACGGGAGGAGCATCTGGCAAGTGCTAGACAGTTAAGCCTCTCACTGATCTACTGGCTCCAGACCGAGACGCCTCGTCCGGACGGAGGGCGAGGGTATCCTGGCATCCGGCTGCGTACGGATGTACTGGGTACAGAGGACGGACTGGCGAAGTACCCGTATATTCGCGAGTCGCGCCGGATTCAAGCGATGTATACCATTACGGAGCAGGATGTTAGTAAGGAAATCCGCGGGGAACAAGGGATTCGCCGTTACGACGATAGCGTCGGTGTCGGCAGCTATCATCTGGATGTTCACCTGACGACCGTCACGAACCGGACGTTCTATATTCCGAACTATCCGTACGAGATTCCGCTTGGTGCGTTACTGCCGATCCGGGTCAAGAATTTGCTTCCTGCTTGTAAAAATATCGGCACCACTCAGATCACGAACGGATGCTACCGCCTCCACCCGACAGAATGGAATATTGGGGAATCGGTCGGTTATTTAGCGGCCTATGCGCTACAGAATCAAGTGACGCCGCATGAGGTACACGCCAATTCGGAGCATCTTCAGGCCTATCAAGCGCTGATTCAAAGGCAAGGGGTCCAAATCCACTGGCCGGATGATCTGGTTCTATAACAACGATAGAGTAGAATAACTCAGCAGACAGCCACTCTATTGATAATAAGGGGTGGCTGTTTACTGATTCTAAGGAAATGAAAGAGTACGTATTATGAGTTACATATTACTCAATGAACAGTTTACGGAGGTGTGCACTATGATAGATTCAATTATTCAAACTTTAAAAGGCGGACTTATTGTTTCCTGTCAAGCTCTTGAGGAAGAACCATTCTACGGAAGTGAGTATATGGCCCGCTTTGCTCTAGCGGCTGAAATGGGCAAGGCAGTAGGGATCAGGGCGAATACGCCCCAAGATATTAGAGCGATTAAAAAGGTGACGAATTTGCCGGTTATCGGCTTATGGAAGAAGGAGTATACCGGTTCTGACGTTTACATAACTCCTACCTTAACAGAGGTTGAAGATATAATCGCTGCTGGAGCCGATATTGTCGCTACGGATGCTACATTACGCAATAGGCCGGGCAATGTTTGTCTTGCGGATTTGGTTAAAGAAATAAGGGAGAAGCACCAAGTATTATTAATGGCAGATGTATCTTCTGTAGCAGAAGGAGTAGAGGCGGAGAGATTGGGTTTTGACCTTATTTCTACTACGCTATCTGGTTATACAGCCTACAGCCCGCAGAGTGAGGAACCAGATATTCAATTAGTTGCTGATTTAAGTCAAATGGTTAGCATTCCCGTATTAGCTGAGGGGAGAATTCATAGTCCTGAACAGACTGTTGCGTGTCTTCGGGCCGGAGCTTACGCCGTTGTAATTGGCGGAGCCATTACCAGGCCGCAATTGATTACTAAGAAATATACGGATGCTATACTTCAATATCATAACGTTCCTGAAATGTAGTCTTTATTATTTCCGACAGAAGACTCCCACTTCATGGAATGTCAAGGGCATAGACCAATGAGTAAGTGGGGGATGAATGTCGGTTGGTGATAGCCAAAATTTGTGTCATTGTGATAAAATGGAAACAAGTGTTCTTGTGGCGAGGTGAATTCAATGTTAGTTAATAAGGCATATAAATTACGCATCTACCCAAATAAAGAACAAGAAATGTTGCTGGTTAAAACATTCGGTTGTTCTCGCTTTGTATTCAATCACTTTTTGGCACAATGGAATGAAGCTTACAAAGAGACCGGTATAGGTCTGACTTATAACGCTTGTTCTTCTCAATTACCACAACTAAAGAAAGAGTTAGTTTGGTTAAAAGAAGTCGACAGCATTGCGATTCAATCCTCACTCAAAAACCTTGCTGATTCGTTTGTTCGATTCTTCAAAAAACAGAATAAAGCACCACGATTCAAATCTAAAACGAATAGCGTACAATCTTATACAACAAAGCAAACCAACGGAAATATTGCTATTGTTGACAACAAAATCAAATTGCCTAAACTAGGTCTTGTTCATTTTGCAAAAAGTCGTGAAGTAGAAGGTCGTATTCTGAATGCGACCGTTAGACGAAATCCAAGTGGCAAATACTTTGTGTCTATCTTGGTTGAAACAGAAGTACACGAGTTACCTAAAGCGGGTTCTGTTGTTGGTGTTGATATGGGGTTGAAGAATTTTGCGATTCTTTCTAACGGAACAGAATACGAAAACCCTAAATGGTTTCGGAAGCTTGAGGAAAAATTAGTGAAAGCACAACGCATTCTTTCAAGACGACGAGAAATAGCATTAACACGAAAATGTACATTAAATGAAGTGAAGAACTATCAAAAACAAAAACGTAAATTAGCACGCCTCCATGAGAACATCACAAACGCAAGAACCGATTACTTGCATAAAATCTCAACTGATATTGTCAAAAACCACGACATCATTGGTATTGAAGATTTGCAAGTATCGAATATGTTGAAAAACCACAAATTAGCGAAAGCAATTAGTGAGGTATCTTGGTCACAATTTAGAACGATGCTTGAATATAAAGCAAAATGGTATGGCAAGCAAGTCGTTGCTGTGTCAAAAACATTCGCAAGTTCTCAACTTTGTTCGTGTTGTGGTGAACAATATAAAGACGTTAAGCATCTAAATCTTCGTAAATGGGAATGCCCCTCCTGTGGCACGTATCATGATCGAGATATTAACGCAGGACAAAATCTTAAAAATGAAGCAATAAGACTTCTAACCGTAGGAACTGCGGGGATAGCCTAATCCAAACTTTCGGTTACGAAGGTGTTCTTAGGAATCTCCCACTTCTAAGCATAGCGAAAGTGGGAGTAGTTCAATTGCAGCAGCCTTTAAACGAGGAGGTTCTATGGATGGGACATACTGGGGAAGTAGCTATAGGTCTGGATATCGGTGGAACAAACATGAAGTCGGGGATTGTAAATGCGGAGGGAGTGGTCATTCACCATTTGAATTGTCCGACGAAGGCAAATGAAGGCGGGGAAGCACTGTTAAATCGAATTGCCGAAATTACGAAGGAATTAGAAAGGTATTCAAGCAGTCAAGGATGGAAGGTAAAAGGTGTCGGCATAGGGACTGCTGGTCAAGTGAATAGTCGGACAGGCGTTGTAATGGGGGCCACAGCTAATTTGCCGGGATGGGCCGGAATGGAGCTTGGAAATCGGCTGCATTCCATGACAGGTTTGTCTGTATTGATCGATAACGATGCGAATGCCATGGCATTCGGCGAAGCGTGGGTAGGGTCTGGCAGACAATGGAACGATTTCATCTGTGTTACCTTAGGAACGGGAGTAGGCGGTTGCCTGATCATGAATCATAGGCCGTATCAAGGACGGGATGGGTTTGCGGGAGAAATAGGCCATCATGTTATTGAGTACAATGGTTATCCATGCAATTGCGGAAGAACAGGCTGTTGGGAACAGTATGCTTCTGTTACAGGATTGATGAGAATGGTAGAAGAAGCTGGGGCAGAGCTAGAGGGGATTAGTACCGCGGAAAGTATATTCGCATCTGCGCAGGAAGGACACGAAGCGTCTATTCACGTGCTGAGAAGATATACTCAGTATATTGCTGCTGGTCTGGCTAATATGGTTCATACATGTAATCCAGAGGGGATTGTCATTGGAGGGGCCATTACTCGGCAAGGCGATTTTTTACTTAATCCGGTTCGTGAAAGTCTGTCGCGCCAGCTGCTTCCTGTTTTTAGAGAGAGGGTTCGGGAAATTGAGGTAGTCTCGGCTTCTTTAGGAGATAATGGAGGTGTAGTAGGGGCTGTAGCGGGTTATTTTATTTAAAATAAAATTCACAGTATAATGTAATTTGTTATAGCATACTAGTTTGCCTTTTAAAATGCGTGTTCAAAAAGGTCGGTTTTCAGCACCGAGGCTTATGCTTCCGATGTGCGTTTTTTCAAAACGCTTGAATTGGATGAAGATAGGGACTGAGGAGCGGAGCTACACGTTTTCGTAGAAAACGACTTCGTAAGCATCTGCCTGTAGTGGGTACGTGAGCACCTAAAATGTTTCCGGAGGAAACATACCTCGTAAGCATCTGCTTAGGCCCGGCTGAATTCAAGATTCGATGCCGAATCAGCTTCCCGATTTACTTCGTGATCAAAAGCGGACTTTTTGAACAACCTCTTAAAGGAATTTGTGTATATCCTAAATAGTAGGTTAGTCTACAGTATCATTATTTGTTAGGCAGCCTGAAAGGAGAATGGATTTGTCTAACGAGCAGGGAATGGGAAAGACGTTGTTATCCATAAGAAGTCATTTTAATGGATTAACCAAAACAGAACAAAAAGTTGCAAATTTTATTCTGGAAAACGCTCAGGATATCATTTATCATTCGGTGACCGAGCTTGCAGAGAGAGCGGACGTCGGTGAGACGACGGTGATTCGCCTCTGCCGGAAACTGAAATTCCAGGGCTTTCAGGATTTTAAATTATCTCTGGCACAAGATATGGTTAAGCCTTCCGATCGCTTGTACAATGAAGTTACTGAAGAGGATGATGCAGCGACTTTAAACCGTAAGGTTATATCTATGCATATTGAGACGTTGGAACAAACTTCGGAACTTATTAGTTCAGATCAGTTGGAGAAGACCATTGATCTATTGACTGCAGCTCATCATATTCACTTTTTTGGAGTAGGATCTTCAGGATTGACGGCGTTACAGGCCGCGCATAGCTTCACCAGGATTGGCAAGCAAAGCTTCGCTAAGACAGATACGCACTTTCAGGCTATGACAGCTGCATTAATGCATCCAGGGGATGTAGCTGTTGGGATATCCATTTCGGGAAGCACCAAAGATACGCTCGAGAACTTAAGCCTAGCCAAGAAAGCGGGCGCCAAAATAGTCGTTATGACCAGTAATGCGCGTTCGCCTATAACCAAACTGGCAGATATCGAACTGTTAATGGTTGCTAGAGAAAATCCATTACAAGGCAGCTCACTTGCTGCAAAGATATCCCAGCTAGCTGTTATTGATATTTTGAATGTCGGGGTTTCTTTAAAAATAAAGGATGAAGCTATGAAATACCGCGAGATAACGGCAAAATCAATCTCTGAGAAACTGTATTAATGATTACATCATTAATTTCAATTATAATTAGTCGATAAAATGAGAAAGCTTTCCATCGTATGGAGAGCTTTTTGTCTTTCTATAGCCAGATACTCACAAAAAAGGGGTGCTGATATGCTTAAAAGATTTGTTTGGAAGAAAAACGATATTCATTCCATACAATTAAAAGAAAATGTATACATCATTGCTCAATTATTAGACAATCCATACGTTGCATTTTTTAATATAACGAGTGAACGTAATCATTTTAATGAGAAGCCGCTTGACTTAAATACGTTTAAACCTTTTGGGGTGTGTATGGTGTTAAAGGGGTTTTTCAAACAGTGTTCCGTAGGGAAACTAAAATGTACAACCTAATTTGAATATCCCTATACCAGAGATTTTTATTAGTAGTGACAGGGGACAGTGGGGAAATCGGTCTGAATTTAGTGATGATGAACTCATATACAATTTGGTGAAAATCGATCCCGCAGTCGGTGATAAGGGTCTTATGGGGAATGAAATTATCCAATACAATATTGATAGAAATGACCCGAACATGTTAAACAACTACGAAATTGTTGGGTATAACACTGGTTACGAATTTGTACGTCTCTTAATTCTATCGATTGAGAATGGACGATGGATCGATCCATTAAAAGAGCAGCGATTGCTTGGTATCGATAACTACCCGTTAAATACAGTTGAAGAGATGTGGCAAGCCGGGGTTCCGAAATATGGAGTAGAGGATAAAGACGGGAATCGACAAAATGAGAACGAAGCAGCCCAAATCAATTATCTAATTGAGATGTATAATGACCCTTTCTACCCAGAATTTTTAGTTGATAAAGTAAAGGAATGCATTTTGCGCGTTGTTCAGTTTATAGAAAAAGGGAATCATGATGTAAATAAGATTCAAAGTAAACTTGATGAAATGACAATAGCCATTAATGATTTGGCAGATGAGTTTGAGCAAAATAATAGTGAAATAGAGACTGTTGCAAGGGAATCAATTGCTGCTACAGTAAAATCGGTTTTACAATATTTCAAGATCGATATTGATATGGAAGATGCCCTCAGAGAAAGAGAATGGTAGTAGATAATTGCACACAAAGACAAAAAGGGGGTTATCCAGAAAGTCATTGAAAACTGACTTCTGGACAACCCCTTTTGTCGTTATAAAACATGGCCAACTCCCTTTCTGGTAGGATTTAACTCGATTAATGTCGAAGTATGGTGAGAAGCAGCGCTGCAGTACAATGAACCCGGCCAAGAGATCGAGAGAATCTTATCATTAAAGGAGTAAGTATGAAAATAAATATAGAACCCATTTTACCAATTAGACAAATAGGGGAAGACAATTGGATTGAAAACCTGACATGCTTTCTTGAGGATCATGATGTAGAAGTGATTTCATTAGAAACTGAAAATTTTCAAAAGACAGAGAAATATCTAGATTGGATAATTCCCTCACAAACGAAAGATTATTTCTTACATTTCGGTGGTATAGAAAGCTCTGATTTCATGTACAACCTTAAGAAAATGGATAAGTGGGAAGCATTGACAAATTCTATATGGGAATTTGTATCATTGCATTTTCAACAAGAGGAAACAGATAAATATATTGTTTTTTCCGAAAGTCCTAGCAATGATCCTATTTGCTTTAAAAGGGACACTGGGGAAATCTATTTATTTTCTCATGATCCGATTAAAAGGGCTAAAGTATATAAAGATTTCAATGACTATTTATTAAATGAGATAATTGAAATCCAAAAATTGTACGCAGAAGTTAGTTTTGATAGTTCTAAGGAAGAAATAGAGTATAAAGAAAATTTGTTGGATGGCGTGGGTATTGATTTTGATTTCCGCTATTTAAAACTTTGAGCACGACAAAGAATACAAACCATAGGGTTGCCAATAATAACAACATTTCGATTTGAGTATGTTAATGAAGGTATATTCATATATTCAAAACAAATGAAACGAAATCAGGTGGATGTCGAACAGTTAAGGTGGAAGATCAAAAAATCCAAAATCAAGTAGAATATTTCCACAGAAATAGTCTCACGCCTTCAACTAAAATCACAAGCGAGGTGGCTTTATGAATCAATCTGATATAATTTTACCAAACGAAATTAGTGACATTGTAAGCGATTGGTTTTGGGATATTATTATAAACGCAAATCTGAATGCGGATACATTAAGAGAAATATTGAGAGAAATGGATCAAGAACATATCGTGAAGTTCCAGGAACAATTTTTAGATGCGGCAAGTGTATTACAAGATGAACCATTTTTAGATTACATAGAAGAGTCAGAGGATGGGATTGAAGATGTAAGTTACTTGGTAGTAAGTAAGGGGAAGATATACTATGCAGAGATACTTAATAATCCTGAGAAAATCCCATCTACAGCTGAAGATTGTGTAATTTTATTCGGCATCGCAGATGAAGTATGTATAGAAAAGTTCGGTGAATCAACCGGGGGATATTAACATTATAGAACGTCTTTGTAAGTTAGTGAGTGCCATAAGTCTGTGTTATATATGCTGGAGGTAAGTGTCGTGGAAAATAGTAATAGGTTTCATGATTTTGTTCATTACTTGGATGATGAAGATGTGTATTCTGCTTTAGAAAAATATTGGATTGATATGTTTTTTATGTTGTTGCATAAAGAGAATGTAGATGGAATCGATTGGATATGCCCTTATTATAACACCACCTTCAGTAATGGGAAAAAAATGATGGATGGAAATCCTATATTTTCGGCGAAATCAACAAAAAAGAATAAAATAATTAGAATTATCCAAGAAAGCTCTGAGAATGCGGATTTATTATCTTATTGGATGAATAGTACTATGGACAATAGGAGCAAGAATGAATTGGTGATAGTTTGTACATTAAATAATAATAACTTGGAAAAGATAAAAGAAATAATCATTAGTTGGATTAAAGGAAATTTGAAAGATACAAAATAAAAAGTCTGAGAGAAATTTCGAGATGAGAAAATATACTTTTAATGAAGGTGTAATTGAAATAGATCCAAGGTATTTAGAAGAAGGACTCCATGTTGCAGAAGAAGAGCAGTTTGAATCGATTCGTATTAGGGGCTCATAAAAGAGACACGATAAACAATCTCCTGAAGTCATAATGATCCATGTAGAGAGAAGTGAATGTCATGATAAAGAAAAGAAATTTTGATGAAATAATGGATAGGTTAGAACATAGAAATCGAATTCCAAAGATCAGTGAGTTTACAAGGAAGGATTGTTTATTTTTATATGAGAAACTTGCCGATAATAGCATCGAGGCAGATCATGTTTTTTTATCTTATGAAAAAGCAAAAAAATATAATAAAGAGTATCACGCAGATTTTAGTGAACTTAAAGAAAGCCATTGGATATTCGCCGAAACTGGCAGAGGCGATTTTTGGATAATCGATCTTGATGATATTCAATCACCCCCAACAGTATTCTTTTATGATCATGATCATGGAGATTTTAGTCCTGAAAACATGCAGAATATTTCAATACATATATTAGAGTGGTTTGAGTTAGCAGATTTAATTTCTCAACTTCATAACAAGGATTTTTATGATGAAGATTTTAGACTTACGGAGCATTGGAGACAAAAAGCCATTGAAGAAATTGAAAAGATTAAAAAAGGGCTATCAAAAAAATCCCCTTTTCAATTATTCTGAATAGCTCGATTTCGAAAAGAGGAGGAATCAGGAAGTTGAAGTTCTATCGCTATGTGTTAAGTATCCCACCTTTGGATTGGGAGTGTTGCTTTCTTAGCATTGAGGAGTATAAGCAGAGCTTTGCGAATAAATATAATCAGAATATAGCGTATTACATGCAAGTTATTGGGGATTGTCAACAGCATCTTGGTGATATCGACACCCTCGCTGCTATTACTTATAAAGATCTATGTGCAAGCGTTCATTCTGCAGAGCTGCGTTGTCCAGCTATGATTTTCTCTATACCGAGTGGCGATCAGCGAGGTTCAGCTTTGTTTTGTATCATGTATAAGCTTGAAGACGACGGGGATACGTTTATTTACTCGCCTGTTCCACTTGTTCATCTAGAGCAAGATCAAGCAGGTGAAGTGGAGCTTTAATGGTATAAATTCAAAGGTGGCTTGGATGCTACTCAACTGTCACGAGGGTCATCAATAATACGATATGGGATATGTCTCAAATAAAAAAGCTTGCCTTTGGGCAGGCTTTTGACGTTTTAAACACAGTTCATTTTATTGGTAGGATTTAACTCGATTTATGCCGAAGTATGGTGAGATGATGAACAGGACGAAGGAGGCGCTTATAGTTGGAAGAAGTGTTGGCGACGTTGCCGGAAAAAGGGAAGAAGAGAGAAGACGCTATTGCGCGATTGAGTCATGTGGAGGCGCTTCTATATCTTGTAGAACATGAGAAGGGGAAATGCAAAAAAGCGGCGTTAAAAGCACTTGCTCATCAAGAGTGTGGGGAAGCGACTGCGATCTGGGAAAAATATATGAAACACAAAAATTTAGGCGAGGACATCCTGATGCCGGCTATTTCGGATACGGTTTCGGAAGTGGTGGGCAAGCATTGCGAGAAATATTTTCACGAGCTGTTTCAACAGCCGCCAGATTTCCTGACCGATGAGGATGAGTTTGAACGATTCACTGCCGTTGTTTCCGTTATGCTTGGCAAAGGAAGCCCGTCCATGCTCGGCGTCTACCGTCTCATTGCGGCGAATCGGCCGTTGGTTGCAAGGCTTAAACATATTGAAACTATCGGCCAATAAGGACTATGTGCACATTAACGATACGCTCAGAATATGGAACCTGCAGCCACAGGAAACCCTATGTGTTTTCCCGATTGTGCTCGCTGCTTCGATAATACGGAGCATGAATGAACGGTTGATTTTGTTGGCTGAGGAGCTGTATATGCAATACGGTAATGAGTGGCTGATTCCTTATTTTTCCGCAAAGCTTCTTACCAACCGCGCAGATAACGTGTATGATGAATTCTCCACTTTTTTGCGGGCATTAAATCGGTATATCCATAACGGTTTGGGACTGATCTATTATGACGATAAGAATGGCAGTCACACAATGGCGGCATTTTGGGGACGTTACAGCTACGGAAGTTACGATAACAGAACCTATTTCAAGCGTGAATTGGCAGAAAATCTGGATGCCAGGTGGTTGGAACGTTTGATGGAACATCCGCACCTGGACGATAAGGTCAAATTTCAATTTTACAATCGATGTCCTGTTATCTACGAATCGTTCAAACAGATGTTGATTGATGTACTACCTGAGACGATTGAAGATGCTCGGATGAGAAGTTATTTAGGATTATCAAAATAGTGATAACAATATTAAATTGTAGATTCCCTTAGAGAAAGAGATTGGTAGTAAATAAGGATGGTGCTGTAAAGATGTCAGTTGAAATTACTTTTAGAGATGTTGAAAATGAATCCAATGTACCTCGACTTGGCGGATATAGCTTCTTGCCTGAAAATATGGATTGGCCATTAAACCCAGATGGAGATAATTTAACACTCGTACTAAGCTTGCCAACGGATTTTCTTAATAAAACGCTAGATGTAAACTTACCCAAAGAACATGTACTATCTGTGTTTACAACGTACAAAAAAGAGGATTATTTTTTAGATGTAATCACTTTTCATGGAGATGAGGAAGAGTTACAAAACATTAAAAAAGGATATACAAGAGTTTTATTACACGAAGCAGGTAATATTCGAAATGAATCAGAGTTCTTGATACCAGCACAAGAGTTCATTTTAGGGGATGAATTGAATTTAGATTTAGAAGAAGAAGTAGATGGAGAAGATTTGGATGATATAGAGATTTACTGCGGTTCGTTGATTGGCCATACACCCTCTCTGTTACAAATAGAACACTTGGGTCTGGATGCTTATCAATTTTGTCTACAAATTTATGGTGGTGATTTTCCTGAAGGATTTCAAGATATATTCAGCCTTAGTGACTCGATCGGTTATTTGTTTATAAATAAAAATGTGGATCAGAATGATGCAGGTGTATTTTTTACACAATGTACTTAGAAGAATGACTTTTAATATAATCCTAGGCTAATTAATATGCTTCCGTAATATGCTTCCGAAACATATATGAGGAGGACGTCATAAGTTCTTTCTTTACATATGTTTTTTTGTTAGAAAAGGGAGTCATGCAAAAGTGAAATATCCTTGAGGTGAGTAAAGTAGAATTTGAAATCATAATCAACCCAAATTTTAAGATTGGAATACGTAATCCAGAAGATACAACGATATCGGAAGCACTAGATAATAGGCTTGTTAATAATCAACACTTTACAATGAAATGGCATGATACGTCATTAAGAATCAATTATGGAACACAAATAGCCGATGGCATAAGTGATGTTGTTAAGATGTTAGAGGCAATCAAAAAAAGAGAAGAGCGGTTTGTCGTAACTTTTCCAAGTCAAGCATTTTTCGAAACATGGATATGTAAAATTGGAAAATCTAATATTAACGTTAAATGGGATAGTCGTGATGATTATCAGAGTATGACGATGAAAACCGATTTATTTATAAAAGAATGGCTCAAGCTATTGCAGCAACTACGACAGGTCTTAATAGAAGCTGGATATAATGGTACCAATCTAGTGGATTTTGATTTGCTTGAAAACCTTGAAAGATTTTATTAGTCAATTTTTTTAGAAAAGTTGGAGGATCTATGGTGTAGGCGGACGTCTATATAGATCAGCTGCACGGGAGCCAATTGGGAGATGCTTATAGTATGAGGGGAAAAACAGATATTTTGAGTACAATAATTTACTACTATAGAGATGAAGAGAGAATGAGAAATCTTTGGTCAAACAAAAAAGAGTTTTCAAAGATTCTCTCTCTAGTAATGGAAGTTGAGCATGATACCTCTTCAACAACGATGTTACAAAGTTGTGCAGAGTATTTTATAAACTTTACTAGTGTTTTTCTAATAAAACAAAGTTCTGATGTTTTACATATATTCTCTGAGATAAATGACATAAAAAAACGTGTTTCGTTTATGAAAAAATTTTTCGCAAATGATCTTGTATCTGATAATATTATTTTCAATTTTTTAAACGATGTGGAAGTGATAAAAAAAGTAGGCTCTTACAGGGAGTGGATAGAACTGCCTATTATGATAAGGGCGCGAAAAATTATTACTACATCGAATGATAGTGAAATATCTGTAGACGAAATTATTCCATTAGATTTGGATTTAGATAATAGTCTTCAAGAGTATTTATTATCTTGGGCTTTTGAAGAAAAAAAATTAACTAAGGAAGGGGAAGATTATTTTAGAAAGAACTTTGGAAAAAAGTATAAACAAATATGTTCTGTCATGGAACAAAATTATTGAGAAAAAAGGTTAGAATACAGTGACGATAATAATTGGGGGGATGTTGATTTAAACGAAGTTCCTATTTTATTTAGTACGTCCGTAACAAGACAGTTTATTAAACATAGTAACATTTATAAACAAAGCATTAAGCCCCTTACAAATTACAAGCTCCCTACGTATAAAATAGAATCTTTAGGTATGGGAAGTAGACATGTGACGGTATGGAAAGGAACAACAAATGAGCGGAAAGTATTGATATTGGGTCAAGGTGGAGGCAGGTTAATAGAAGAGGACATGTCTACAGGTAGTTATAAAACGAAAATAATTATGCCTTCAATTCCTGTTACAGATAGCGAGACCATAGATAAATATGAATTAACCAATGTCCGGGTTTATCCAGAATTCAATGAACGATTATATCTTTGTTATAAGTTTGGGAAAAACGTAGATCCTTTAAAAGATCTGATTTTCGATAGACCAATTCCTTTAGAATATAAAGACTATATTGATATTATTTCGTCATAAAAACAATCTTGATAAGAGGTTCAATAATGGATACAGAAAACGGTGGAATATGTAAAAGGTCAGAATTTTGGTTTCGTTTAGCGGTTAACGTTAATTGTAATAGAACACGTGTTTAATTAGCTATAAAGAATAGACTGAGAGGTATACATATGAAAAAATTCCTAAAGATTTTCTCTATTACTATTCTTGTTATTGTAATCGTGTCTATAGTAGCTTTGCTAGTATTTGGTCGTAACAACCATAGTAATTTATCCGGAAGCGTTTCTGATAAAATCGATCAATATTTGACAAATGAAAAATTTCAGGGAACCGTCCTAATTGCAAAGGAGGGGGAAGTTTTATTTACAAAAGGTTATGGATTGGCAGCCACTGATTTACCGAATAGCCCAAGCACGCTCTATCAGATTGCTTCATTATCTAAAACATTCACTGCAGTAGCAGTCATGCAACTAGTAGAAAAGGAACTTATAAACGTAGATAATCCAATTTCGAAATACTTCCCAGACTTTCCGAATGGAGAGTCTATTACAATAAGTCATCTACTAAGTCATAGCTCGGGAATTCCGGATTATCTAAAGCCGAATTTCAAATTTGACTACAGCAAAGAATGGAATCCAAATGATATTGTAAAAACCGTTAGCGGTTCTGAATTAGAGTTTACCCCAGGTAAAAGCTTTGGTTATAGTAATACTGGTTATGTGATGTTAGGACTTATTGTTGAAAAAGTCAGCGGACAGTCATATGCAAATTATATTGAAGAGCATATTTTTAAGCCAAGCAACATGTTGAATTCTATGTTTACGGTTTCGGCTGGTACACCAAAAGCGGAAGGACATGTAAAGGGGGAAGTCGGACCCGTAATGCATAATTCTGCAGCGTTTGCAGCCGGGGATATCATTTCTACAGTTGAAGATTTAGATCGGTTTGACAGAGCCCTGCGTAATAATGTATTGCTAAGCAAAGAATCATCAGAACTGATGGGTATGACCCATGCTAAAAAGTTTCCGTCTCAATATGGATATGGATGGTATACGCAAGATGTCATGGGGAGAAAAGCAGTTGGGCATCCAGGAGGATATCCAAGTGGTTTCTGTCATTATGTTACACGGCTAATGGACGAGGAATTAACAGTGATCGTTCTTAGCAACGAGATGACGGTGAATTCAAAAAGAATCAACCGTAATCTTACATCCATCGTTCTTCAGCAGCCGATTTGGATATGGGAGGAGAAACTTTAATTATAAAGCCTTTTCTCAAGCTTGATAAAAGATTTCCTATTACATAATATTTAAAGAGTAGCATTAATCCTTATAACTTGGATTATCATGTTACTCTTTCTTTTTAAATTGCTAGGTTATAACCTGTCGGCTCTTGCGAGAAAGATGAAACTGCTCCAAGTTGCTTATAGATATATTTAAGTAGAGGAGTTTATCATGGAAATAAGAAAAAGGCTTAGCAGTCAGCTAGAAGGACATAGTATATATGAAATAGTTTATCGTTTTATTCTGGAGCCTACTACATATGAAGACAGTGTATATGACGAACCCTATGACATACTAAAAAGATATTGCAATAACATGTCTGGTGATGAGGAGTATGATACGATTTTATCCTATTACATAGAAATTTTTAATGATCAAGAAGTTGAATTGAAGTTGTATTTTTCAGAAAGAAAACGATACTTGCATGCGATTGAATTCTATGAAGACTCTCCGAAATTATTTGATTTCCAAGAATGTCTAGAGTCCAAGGATATTCTCGTATATGTATGTAAATCTGAGGATTTCGATTGGGAGTATGGAGTAATTCTCCTTAATAAAACAAAGGCGTTAGAATTTAGAGTAAATAAATCGTTAGGGAAATATGAAATCTTTCAAATAGAAGCTCCTCATGTTGGTGAAGATAAGGTGGAACGTACATCGAATAGGATGAGAGGGATTCAAACAGGATATAAAGAAATCAGCTTTCAGGATTTGCAAACATCTTGCTTTTGGAAGTAATGTAGATGGTTAAACAAGTACACCCCGAAACTATAAGTTCAAGTAATCCACATATAGGCGGCGCTAATAACTATTAAAAAGGGATGTGGGACTTAAATGAACAACCATTCTAAAGGGAATCATATTCAATTAATGAATCATGATATTTGTTTTGAGGATTCATGGAAGGCAATATCAGTGTCCCAAATAAATGAAGTTGTATCTGATGAGTTTCCAGGGGAAAAAGATTTTATCGCGTTTTACCTTGCTAATAATGGAGGGGTTTTTACTAAAGGGGCATATATTTATCCTGATCATTTTTATGAAATATCAAATAAGGATTATTTATCGATAGAGATTGGGAGTTTCTTCCATATTCCGTTAATCGAGGATAAGGATGATTCTTATTACACAATGTCTATGGAAAGAGCAAAAGATAGAAGGGCAGATTATTCTGAGGATTTTGAGAATTTCATTCTATTTCATATCCCTTTTGCCGACAATCATGCGGATAATGATTTTTGGATTGATATTCAAACCGGGGAGATTAAATATGTGGATTACGAAGAAAGTTACGACCCTGATGATGCAATAGTTGTAGCACCTTCATTCTTGGAATTTTGCAAGCACATTCAAGCAAATCGTAGGTAGCATAACTCCAATTGCAGATTCTTTGTCGGATTTTCTAGATTCTCTATCAGTGACATTTGTCTCTTAAACTCATGAGTAAATGTACATCTTGTTTTGGCATAGTATATTCGCTCCTTGGTATGACGATCGTAATGAACTACTTGGCTGCGTTATACTGCATCTCCTTTATCGTAATATTGACTTTAAAGGAAGAACCAATTGAGGTTGAGGTTTTGCAACCCGTTGAAGGCATTAATAAAATTGGGTGGTACCGCGAGAGCACAACTCTCGTCCCTTTGGGATGAGAGTTTTTTGTGTTTTCTTAGATGAACAATGGCAAAGGTACATGCATTCAGGTTATAACTAATCTGGCTAACTTGCTGCATCCTTTTGTACCATTTTCTTGCGATGAAATAAGGGGGTTTTAGGGATTGAAGAAGAGACCACTTTGCTAGGAAATCGGCAGTGAGTTTTTCAATAAATCCATATTTTACCGTGAAAGAAGCCTCCATGTATGGGATAATGTCTTTGGGATGGGTTAGGAAAACTTGGAGGAAATGATAGCGATGAAATTTATAATTCGAAAGATGAGAGAGCCGGACGATTTTGCTGCGGTTGCGTCGCTGCTCAATACGGTTTGGTCGGAACCGATAACGGCAGAACTTTTGAAGGAAGAGGAGGACCAAATCCCTCCGGGAAAGCTGGATTACAATGAGAAGGGCGAGCTGACAGGATGGGATCGTCCCAAATGGGTAGCGGAAGATGAGTCGGGGCAAGTTGTTGCTTACGCTATCGCTTGGAGGGCACCTTGGACGGAGCCGGGTGAATTATTCCTCACCCTTGTCGTACACCTGGAAAGCCGCGGGAACGGGGTAGGCAAGGCGATGTACGATACGCTTCACCAATGGGCGGCAGAGGTTAAAGCCTCTCGTCTGACCGTTATGTTGAGAGATGCGGACGCTTCGTCGACAGCTTTTGCCGAACGTCGCGGTTACGTACAGGAGCGCCATATATTCGAATCCGTTTTGGATCTGGCATCGTTTGACGACGACAACCTGTTTGTTTCGGTTGAAGAGGCAGAGCGGGCCGGAATTCAGTTCATTACATTAGCCGATGAGCCGGGAGAAGATAGGGAAAGAAAGCTCTATGAGCTGTACAAGGTCACGCAGCCGGATATACCCGGTTTTTCCGGCGATTTCCCTTGGTTTGAAGAATGGAAGAAATGGAGCATCGGACAAAGCGGAGTGCGCCCGGAATGGATCCATATCGCCAAGGACGGCGACCGCTACATCGGTGTCGTCACATTGTTGCAGAACGAGCAGACGCAGGCGATGTATCATGAATATACCGGCGTTCTGCCGGAGTACCGGGGCCGCCGCATCGCGCTTGCCTTAAAGCTGCTCGGCATCCAAACAGCACGTGTATGCGGAGTCCCTTATTTGAGAACGCATAACGATTCCATGAACGTCCCGATGCTCCGAATTAACCGTGATCTTATCGGTTTCCGGGCGGAGCCCGGGAATTACAAGATGGTGCTTAAGCTATAAACATCACAAGATGGATTATGACAATTCAACAAACGGGCCATTTTGCGGAACAAGGATTAGAAATCACAGGGGAAAAAGAGTTAGCATTGGTGAATATTTTGTGTACCCTATTTTGAGAATTATGGAAATGGTATTTGGAATGTTTTAGGCCATGTGTGAAAGTGGCTTGTCTTAGGAGAGGAGATAAAAAAATGATAGAATTACGAAAAATAACCGGGGATAACATAGATGAAGTAATAGCACTTGAAGTTGGAGAAAACCAGAAAGACTTTATACAAACTACTAACCTCAGAAGCTTTGCAGACGCTCATATGTTGAACGCAGACGGGATACCAGCGACTCCCATTGCTATTTATGCCGATGGAGTTGCGGTTGGATTTTTGATGTATATTTATGATACGACGGATCATGAATCATTTCAAAATGAAGTTTATTACGGGAAGAAGACCTATTTCATTTGGCATTTTATGATTGATAAGAGTTATCAGGGGAAAGGATATGGCAAGCTTGCCTTTGAAAAAATGTTGGCGGATATTGAAAATATCCCATATGGGGAAGCACAATATGTAGGCCTCTTTTATCATAAAAGTAATGTCATAGCTAAAGAATTATACGCTTCATTTGGTTTTGTAGAAACAGGCATCATTCAGGATAATTCGGTGCATGCGATTAGAGATCTAGATGGGAAAATAACAGAAGCCGTAGTAGAATAGGATCCCTCGGAAAGAAATGTTAGCTATCAACGTCTTGACCCATAATAAACACAAATATACAGAAGAAAAAACCGATTTTGTTAACTCTGTCTTATGATTTGAACGGAAAATGCTTAGCAGTCGACTAGAAGGATGTACTATATTTGAAAGAGCAAAGAGGGGCTCGATGCCCCTCTGTCATTTATCTACACTTCACTCTCTTCCATCTCTCGAATAGACTCGGCAACCTTCGCCATCATCGAGCATTCAATCCGTTTACGGAAAACGTCACAACTAAACTCGTAGCTTCCGTTGATGGAGCCCGTCGCATGCAATGCATTAGCAGGGCAGCCGCCGCTGCAGTAGAGTTTAGCCCAGCAATCCTTGCACTCCGGCTTCGTGTAGCAGTTGCTCTCTTTGAATTGGCATTGCAACTCAGGTCGCGTGATGCCATCCCAGATGTTACCCATGCTGTACGCTTCATCCCCAACAAACTGGTGGCAAGGGAACAGTTCGCCCCATGGCGTGACGGCGAGATATTCCGTGCCTGATCCACAGCCCGTGATTCGCTTCTGGATGCACGGTCCCTCTGAGAGATCGAGCATGTAATGATAGAAGGTAAACCCTCTGCCTTGTTCGCTGCGCTCAATCATTTCCTTGGCGAGAATTTCGTACTGATTGTAAATCTCCGGGAGATCCTTCTCGGTAAGCGCATAGGGTTCACGTGGATCACAGATGACGGGTTCCATCGAGAGTTTGTCAAAGCCAAGATCCGCGATATGGAAGATGTCATTGGTGAAGTCGACATTGTTCCGCGTATACGTTCCCCGTACATAGTATTCCTGGTCTCCGCGCTTTTGGACGAATTCCTTGAACTTCGGCACGATAGAATCATAGCTGCCCTTACCGGTGACGGTTGTGCGCAGCCGATCATGAACCTCTTTTCTACCATCCAGACTTAAAACGACATTGTACATTTCCTGATTTAAAAACTCGGTAACTTCATCGTTGAGCAGCATGCCGTTCGTTGTGAAGGTGAAGCGGAATTTTTTCTTCCATTCCTTCTCTTTGCTTCGTGCATACTTTACAATCTCTTTGACGACTTTCCAAGCCATAAGCGGCTCTCCGCCGAAGAAGTCGATGTCAAGGTTTCGGTGATGGCCCGAATTTTCGAGCAGGTAATCGATTGCTCTTTGTCCAACCTCTACGCTCATAATTGCTCGATCACCATTGTACTTCCCTTGGCTGGCGAAGCAATACTCGCACGACAGATTGCAAGTATGCGCGACATTGAGACAGAGCGCCTTCACATACGTTTTACGTGTTTTTAACTGAATAGACAGTTCCTCATACGCATCCTCTGTAAACAGCTGCTCATTTTTTATAAGATCCTCGACCTCTGAGATTGTCCCTCGAATGCTTTCTTCTGAATATTGATTTTCCTTCATTAACGCCAGGATTTGTTCGGGTGTTTCCTGTTCATAAAGCGCAATGATCTCATACGCCAGGTCATCAACAACATGCACTGAGCCACTATAGGTGTCGATCACGATGTTGTATCCGTTCAGTTGGTATTGATGAATCATACTGCGAATCAAGCTCCTTTTTGTCTACAAATTGCAGGTGGTATCCGTAGAAACAACTTCGCCGTCCTTGGAAGGACGGCGGTGAGTTTCATTGCCTATTTGTTATTTGTTCATTGCGTTCTCACAACGCTGGTTGGCAACGCCGCAGGAAGTCTTGCAAGCAGACTGGCAAGATGTCTGGCATGCGCCGCATCCGCCGTGTTTTGCAGTGTCCATCAGTTTGCGTGTGCTTAGTGTTACGATTCTTTTCATCATGAATAACTCCTCTACCATTTCGTGAATTCGAATAAACTTGCTACGTTGAACTATGGTAGCAACAACTTGGAATTCACAGCAATCAAAAAGGTCACACATTCCACCCTTGAAGTAATAAATTCCATATGCCTTAATATGGGGCCGCGCTGCAACACGATTCCTAACCGGGCTGCCGTGAAGGAACTTGTTGACAACTTCTATCACAGTGAAAATTAGTATAGGTCTATTTTAGAAAAGTGAGTTAAATTATGATATATAGGAAAGATGTACAATAATTTGAACCAGATGATATCGATCATTTCCCAAAATGATATAGGGAATAAATGTGAATAACATGTTGAACAAAGAGAACTAATTATGATCATTCAACTTGGCCAATTATTTTTATTAAAGACGCGAACCTGAAAATATATTATACAAAGAGGAGATTAGACGATGAATCTACCAAGGAAAGTACTCGTTATTGAAGATGAACTAGACATTTCCCGTATTTTGAAAGATTACATAACGATCAGCGGATATGAGGTATGGGTTGCTGAGAACGGTCAGGATGGCTTGAAATTCATAGACACCTTGTCCCCCGATTTTATTATTTTGGATATCATGCTTCCGGATGTGGACGGGATTGAGCTTTGCCGCCAAATTCGCGAAACATGCAATACGCCGATTCTAATTTTGAGCGCTAGAGGCAGCGATACGGATAAGGTGCTTGGACTCGGATTTGGTGCGGATGATTATATGACAAAGCCATTTTCACTAAGCGAGCTTGTCGCCAGAATTAATGCCCATTTGCGGAGAGGAAGCATGGAAAATAAGCCGAAGCAAAATGAATCGTTGCAGTTTGGGAGCCTTCTCATTGATAAAAAAGCCTACAAGGTAACCGTTGAGGGTCAAGAAATTTCGTTATCTGCCAAAGAATTTGAACTGCTGTACTACTTATCCAAACATAAAAATCAAGTGTTCTCCAAAAGCCAGCTATTAGATGCAGTATGGGGATACGACACCTTTGGGGATGAAAGCACAATAACTGTTTATATTCGAAGATTGCGAGAAAAGCTGGAGCCGGATCCTTCAAACCCAACTTATATTAAAACGGTCTGGGGCGTTGGCTACAAATTCAGCTCGGATTAGATCAGGGGATGGGGACTACCATGTATGTAAGCCGTTGGTTAAAAAAGTGGATTATGGCCGTATGTTTATGCCTTGTCATCGTGATCGGCTGTGGAGCGTACATCATATGGACTGGGAAAGAAGACAATGTTCAGACGAACTACGTCATTAATCAAGTGCGGATCAAGGTCAACGAAATGATGTTATTCCTTGAAGAAAATCATAAAGCGATCGCTACGGATGCGACAGTGCGACAAACCTTGCAGAAGATGAGCGAAAATGGCGACGTGCGCCTTCTGTTTGCACAGTTGGATGGCAGAATTATTTTTAATTCTGCACCTGAAACGCCGGTCCAAACCATCGATTTAAGGACTTCACTTCATTATGATTTATATGATTCGAAGGTAGATAAGGATCTTTTCAAAATTGCTTTTCCCGTCATCAACCCAGAAACACAAACTCAAATCGGAAACGCCATTTTTACATTGCCAGCAGCATTTGTCATCCCAAAACAATCACATCAAACCATCCTTATTCCTCTCTTCCTGATGGTGATATGTTTACTGCTGGTATTCATTTTATTGTGGTTCCTTAGAAGGAAAATCAACAACGATACTATCCGGCCCATTCAAAAATTAAAATATTATTCGGAAGCGATTCTAAAGGGAGATTACGAGCACAAAGCGGAGTATGGCCGGATGGATGAAATCGGAGAAGTATACGCCATGTTCGAGCAAATGAGGCTGGAAATCATACATCTTAACAAACGAAGAGATGAGCAAGATAAGGCCCAGAAAGAGCTGGTATCGAATTTATCCCATGAACTCAAGACCCCTCTAACTACGATCAATGCATATCTAGAGGCCATACGTGCAGGGATTTGTCCCGATATGGATTCGGTAATGGAATATATTCAAGTGATGCAGACCAATACGCATAAAATGACCGTGCTTTTGGACGATCTGCTCCTGCATGCATTAAAAGAATTAGGGCAAATCTCAGTCCATAGGACAGAGCAATACAGTAAAGAGCTCTTGCTGCAAATCCTTAAGCCGATGGGCCACAATGTTCATACGGCAGGCATTACCTTTATCGAACCAGCAGAAATTCCGAATGTGCTTATCAACGTGGATGCGAACCGGCTGGTATCGGGTTAGAGCGCGCCTGCGATTTGACCCGATTTTCTCTTGGATTATCTGAATTCGACTAGCGAAACTGGGGAGCGTTATTCTAACGGACACCACGACCTTGAAATCCCGAGGAATAACCCGCAGCAGCAAAACTAAATATGACATGTTTGATTCCGACTCTATAGGCGATTGCATAGGATAACGGGTGCATAACAAAATCATTACGAGGTGAATGAAGATGTACCCATGCAATTGCCCGCAATGTCAGTATTCTATGTATTACGCCGTGAACAACCCTCTTAGAGGTTTTAATGTGAACCCTTATGATTACAGCTGGAGTCAATATCTATGGCCTTATGCCTGGAACCAACGTATGGGAAATATGATATTGAAGGATTACGGTCCAAATCCGTTCGTAGTGAACATTGATCATGCCACGAAGCAAAACGATACTTACCGCACCGTTTTATGGACTGGAGAGCACCTACAAGTGGCGCTGATGAGTATTAATGTCGGGGATGATATCGGTTTGGAAGTACATCCTCACACGGATCAATTCATAAGAATTGAGGAGGGAGAAGGGCTTGTCAGGTTGGGGCCAAGCAAAGACAAAGTAGACATCGAGCAACGAGTCAATGAGGATTATGCAACTTTGGTTCCTGCTGGTACGTGGCACAATGTAATCAACATAGGGAATAAACCGCTCAAACTTTACACGATCTACGCTCCACCTGAGCATCCATTTGGTACAGTACATCCGACAAAAGCAATAGCCATGGCCGCAGAAGGAAGTAATCATTGAAATAAAATAAACTAGATCAATTCAGGATGAAGATCAACCAAGCCTTGCATGACAGAGATGACTAAAATGACGATGAAGACGCTGAGATATTCTATATCCAGGCGTCTTTTTTATGTCATGGAACGGAGTCCACTGTAATGCAAGGCTTCAAACTTATCCGCGTTCTAAGAGGATGCTCTACTGATAAATAAGACAATGGGTGAATATTTTTACCAATAAAATAGAAGGGGATATACATAGATTTGTAGAATATTGTATGTCAAATCATTGGGGATTGTGATAGAAGAGGAACTAGAAGCAGTCGAGAGAATCATCGTATGCTTTTACACTGGATGGCAGGCCGTAGATTTCCTCATGAATAACTAGTAAGAAGCAGAAATGAGAAAAAGAATGCGGTTAAATAGAATAACGGTCGTGCGCCATTTTCGACTTCTCGTCCGCTTAAGATAAATGGTGGTGAGTGTTAAAATGAAAAGGAATAAAGAAATCATGAAAAAAATAGTTCCTATAGTGATTGTAACTCAACTTTCGCAGAGCCAAAATTAGCTTAACAGCACGTACTGCATAGATTTGAGAATGATTGGATTATCTACTTGACGAAAATAGAAAAACACCGCTTCGTTTGGTAAAGTGAGAGTGTCGAACAATCACTACCATAAAGAAGAGGTGTCCTCTATATGATAGAACAAAAGCAGTCTTTCGATCAACTGCCAAGAGAAATCAAACCGGCTTTTCAAGAACTGAATGTGCTCAAACACTTAAATGCCGCGGGGTTCAAGAAAAAGTTTGGTTTCACCTGTGCCTGCTTATTTCGCCTCGTATTCGTTCTTTTGTTTCACCAGAAGAACTGGTTTCGCCTGCTGGAAAGTAACAAAGGCGAGGTGTTTCCCGGCAAAGATGCCGTTTACCGGTTTCTCAATCACGGCGGGTACGCCTGGCGGCGGTTCTTACTGTCGCTGAGTGGCGAGACCGTGCAGCGTATCGAGAAACTGACCTCGGAAAGCCGTGAGACGGCATTCATCTTTGATGACTCCATGTTCGAGCGTAATCGGAGTAAAACCGTCGAGATGCTAGCGCGCTTCAAGGATCATGCGACGGGTGCGTTCTATAAGGGATTCCGCATGCTGACGATGGGCTGGTCAGACGGCCATTCGTTCATCCCCATGGACTTTTCGCTGCTCAGTTCCGCGAAGTCCGGTATTAACGGCATCATGGAAGGTATCGACAAACGCACTCATGGCTACAAGCGCCGCCAGGAAGCCTTTTGTTCTGCCCCGCAAGTGATCTCGACTATGCTGGACCGTGCCATACAAGCCGGCGTTTCCGCGTCGTATGTCCTCATGGACAGTTGGTTTACGCATGCACCGCTCATTCAGGAAGTCACTCGCCGTGGACTGCAAGTGATCGGCATGGTGAAGAACGATAACAAGCGCTACCTCGTGAACGAGCAGCGACTGTGCCTCAAAAAGCTGTATGCTGTTGCGCCGCGTGTTGAGGGCAACAACCGCTATATCCTTCGCCACATCCGAACGGAGCTTGCCCCCGGCATCCCGGTGACGGTCGTGTTTGTCCGTCATCGTTCCAAGAAGAACGAGTGGCTTGCCATTCTCTCGACGGATCTGGCTTTGACCGCCCAGGACATCATCCGGATCTACCGGATGCGCTGGGAGATCGAAGTCTTCTTCAAGTGCGCCAAGTCACTGTTGCGACTGCAAAAAGAGTTTCAGGGCACAGCTAATTCATTATGTTTTATAGTAAGTAACACACTAACTACTATAGGAGTTGCCATGGAAGAACTTTTTAAAGAACTTCAGAAATGGGGCTTTTCACAACCTATGCCCCCTTACCAGCAAAAAAATTAATCCGACGATTGCGTAATGACTTTGACAATTCTATGGATTATCTGGAAAAGAATTTATCTGCGTTAGAAAGTGAACAGGAAGTAGATGTCATTCGACGCATCAGCAGTGATGAGCGCGTTGCGGCCGAAATGATTGATATTATAGATAAAGCAGAAGAAGAAATATGGTTGTAGATTTGGGAGCCACAATTCGCTTCGATAAAAGGTGCTATAGATAGGCGGATAAATGATGATATCCACGTTTTTTCCATTCTTTTTGGAGCACCTGAGATTCAGCTGGGTGTAACTACTCATCACAATTACATGGCTCCAGAAGTAGCTGAGGAACGTATGAACGGTCGATTAACGATTGTTGCACGGGATAATGAAGAAGTATTAATTGCTAATTTTTCGCCAAATACACCTGCATGGGCGATAAAAACAGAAGACCCAGCACTTGTGTTAATCGCGATGGAATACATCAAGCATGACATTATGTTTTCAGAATTAGTTAAAGAAGTTGGCCCAGAGAAAACAGAAGCTCTTTGGAAAAACGACCCTAACCTATTTCATGTTGTTACTGGAAAACGGTTCAAATAAATTGAACCGTATTTTCTTTCACTTTTTTCGTAGTAGTTAGTGTGTTAGCTGCTAATTTTTCAAAATAAGGAGGGGATGAAATGAGTCTGTCGAACGTCCAAATGAATTCGTCTCAGCGAGATGAAGACAGCTTTATCCGAGGAGTAAAAGATTGTATCCCTACGTTACTGGGTTATTTAAGTATCGGGTTAGCTGCTGGTGTTATCCAAAAGACTGCGGGACTTAGCATAGCTGAGATCGCTCTGATGTCTTTAATTCTCTATGCGGGCTCAGCTCAGTTTATTGCTGCAGGAATGATAGCAACAAGTAGTTCGCTTCCGGCCATTATTATTACGATTTTCTTTGTGAATCTTCGTCATATTTTACTTAGTGCAGCACTAGCACCTTATTTTCGGCATCTGTCTCCTCTTCGAAACATGCTAGTAGGTTCTCTACTCACCGATGAGACATTCGGTGTCGCGATTACCGAGGCTGCGAAGAAAAAACGAATCAGTGAGAAATGGATGCATGGCCTCAACATAACAGCTTATGTAAATTGGCTTATAGCTAATGTAGCAGGCGCATTTTTGGCACAATGGATTTCGAATCCCGAGAAATTTGGTCTAGAATTTGCCTTGCCATCTATGTTTATTGGAATTCTCATACTCTCCATGTTAGGGCGAAATAAAATTAAACTTGATATCGTTGTCGCAATTATAGCAGTTGTCATTGCTGTAGGAAGTTCTTTCGTGTTTTCCAGCAGTATGGGGGTTATTGTTGCTACAATTATTGCTTCAACAATAGGAATGGTGGTGGAAAAATGGAGGTAAGATGGGACGTTTTTTTGATTATTTTAGGCTCAGCTTTTGTAACGTTCATTCCAAGGGTTGTTCCTCTTATGGTGCTTAGCCGTTTTGAATTACCAGAATGGGGAATGCGATGGTTAAATTATGTTCCCATTTCTGTTATAGCTGCTTTGATAGGTCAAGAGATATTTATGCATGATGGAAAGATTTCATCTCTTTCAAATAACATCGAATTTTTTGCAGCCATACCGACTTTTTTTATTGCGATAAAAACACGTAGTCTATTGGGAACCGTAGTGGGAGGTATTATTTCCATTATCATTTTACGCTTTTTGTTTTAAAACTAGATACTTAATTTGGTCAAGTGCCACGTTTGCAGGCAAAAATGTTAATAAAGCCCTTTTTTTCTTTTACGGCCTAGTAATCTACATATAACCATACTAAAACGATAAATTTGAATAGACTGTAAAGAACTTTGTGCTTCTTACTAATCGCTCAAGGAGGAATCATATGGATGACTCATGTGCATTCGGCCCTTTAGATCCGGAGGAAAGGCAATGTAACGCGTATCAAATTCGGAAACAAGCTGCCATTGAAGAAAAGTTGCGCAAAATCTTACCGCAGCCCTGCAATCACGATGAAAAAAAATATCCGAACAAAATCGGAAACTTCTCGAAGGGCCTGCCGCATAACGGTCTTGGAGAAGTCGATCGGCATGCTTACCAGGCATATCTCAAAGCATTGAAAAGCGGAAAGCCAAGTAAATTTGAAAAAATTCCGCTCGGGGGAACGCTCAAGCTCGTTGATCCGCAAGGCGCTTACGTGTATGATCTTGCCGGCCCCGACGGACATGCATTAACGATTCCAGCTCCGCCTTCGATAAACAGTGCTGCGGCCGCCAGCGATATGGTAGAACTGTACTGGGAATCGCTGCTACGCGATGTTCCGTTCAACAGCTACGATAGGGATCCATTAGCGGCTGCAGCAGCGGAAAACCTTTCAAATCTGACGGATTTTTACGGGCCCAAAATAAATGGACAAGTAACGCCGCAAACTTTATTTCGCGGCGTTACGCAAGGCGATCTGACAGGTCCATATATCTCACAATTTTTATATAAAGATATTCCATTTGGCACCACTGCCATGATTCAAAAATACAAGGTTCCTTTGGCGGGTCAACATTTTCTAATAGATTATCAATCATGGCTGAGCATTCAAAACGGCGCTGCTCCGTCTGCTTCCATCGTTTACGATCCGGTGCCTCGCTTTTTAAGAAACGGAAGAGATGTAAGCGAATGGGTGCATAAAGATTTTTCTTATCAAGGCGTGTTAATGGCTTGTTTATATTTGTTGAGCTTGGGGCCTTCCGCACTCGATCCGGCCAATCCGTATTCCCAATCTCGCACCCAAACCGGATTTGTCACCTTCGGTGCTCCGTATATTTTGGATTTGGTCGCGCGGGCCGCGAATTTCTCGCTCGAGTCTGCCTGGTATCAGAAGTTTCTTGTGCATCGGAGACTTCGGCCGGAAGAGTTTGGCGGTCTCGTTCAACATAAAATAACGAACAAAGCAAATTATCCGATTAATGACCAGCTCCTGAATTCTCCCGCAGTTGATCTAACCTTCAATAAATACGGCACCTATTTGCTGCCGCAGGCTTACCCGGAAGGCTGCCCGGCACATCCGTCCTATCCGGCAGGTCATGCCGTAATTGCCGGCGCAGGCGTCACTATGTTAAAGGCGTTCTTCAATGAAGATTTTGTTCTTCCGAATCCGGTTACAGCGAGCGACGACGGCCTGTCCCTTGAGCCTTTTAACGGAGCGCCGCTCACAGTAGGCGGTGAATTGAATAAGCTTGCCAATAACTTGGCCATCGCTCGAGCATTTGCTGGTATTCATTATCGCTCTGACTGTTTCGATGGCATGAATTTGGGCGAGGCTGCCGCCATTGGTTTGCTTCGCAACTACAGGCATACTTTTAACGAGCCATTCCGCGGATTTAAGCTTACGAAATTCGACGGCACAACCATACTTGTAAAATGATTGCCCGGGTATAAAGCAGCCTAGGACTTTCCTCGAAAATTCTGATTTTCCTACATGGTTAGCTAGACTTTTAGCCAGTCACGGGGAAGAGTATTGGTTATGAGATTATTATGATCGGTTGACATGTTAAGTCCTAACAGATTTAATAAGACAAAGGCATGTTAGAGATGAGTGGAGTGCCTAACATGCCTTTGTAACACGTTGCAAAGGGAGAAGCAGAGATTTTAATGCTTCTGATTGGAATGAATGGGATGAGATGAACAAGCTCGACTTTACTATTTTCAAGTTACTGAATAGCACACCACGGAAAAGAGAGATAAATAAAAGATTATTACCGGCTTTACAAACTCGGCTGTAGAACCAGAGGAAACTAATGGAGTGAAGTATAAACAGCCGACTTACATGGAGAGATTTTTCAATTTTTTTGATACTCCTTAGGTGTTTTACCATACTTCCTTTTAAATACTTGAATAAAATGAGTTACTTGATTAAATCCTGTTAAACTAGTAATTTCAGTGATTGAGTATTTATTTGTCTTGAGATACTCCACACTTCTTTGTAAACGATGATCCATTACATATTTATATGGTGTCATTCCCATCCAACTTCTTTATGACCAAAATAAACTTTGAAAATTTGATCTAACTTTTCGAGCATCTTCTTTTGCCAATCCTCTTTCCTTTTAAGGAAAAGTTTCGGCAGCCAAAATGGTTGCGTATAAGGTTTCCTGCGAGTCTAAGTGGCGGAGCCACTCGGCGACTTCGTCGCCTTAAGCCTCTCGGGTTCGTAGATACAAGAACTTTATACACAATTGCTGGAAACCGATATATAAATAGAACACGTCATAAGTTTGTATCTGGAGGGGGTAATAAAATGGATATCTCTTTATTCAAATCAGGTCTTAATGAAGCATCGATTATTCACGAAATGCAAATCAAAGCCTTTATGCCGTTGTTAGATAAATATCAAGATTATGAAACCAGCCCTGCTAATGAATCTGTGGAACGAATAATAGATCGATTAAATCAATCATTTACGGATTATTACATTATAAAAATTTCCAATGTTTCCGTAGGTGCAATTAGAATTGTAAAGAAAGAGAATAAGACCTATCGCATCAGCCCAATATTTATTTTGCCTGAACATCAAGGGAAAGGAATTGCTCAAAAAGTATTTTCGATTATCGAAAATATGTATAACGACGCGAGAAATTGGGAGTTGGAAACAATATTACAAGAGCAGAGTAATTGTTATCTCTATGAAAAGTTAGGTTATCAAAAGACGGGGGAAATAAAGCAAATTAACGATAAAATGACAATTGTGTTTTATGATAAACGTTTAATTTAGCGTAATCTTAGTATTTTTAAACCCTAATATTGTAGGAATTTCAATAAAATCCAACAACAGCGTATAACAATGTGTTCACGCATCGGCAGACAAGCGCCTCGATCCTGGGCGATTAGTCTGGGAAGCGAATGCCGGGACATATCCGCACCACCTAACCGCATTGCTGCATTGAGTTTAATAGCGAAGTGATCATTGGTTCAATTTCAAGATCACCCTATTTATTAGCAAAAGCAGGGATATTAGAAAATCGGAAATATACGGTCGGTATGCATGAAGCAGGTCGAAGACAAACAGGAGTTTTTAATGAAGAGAATTATTGTGATGATTTGGTCGACTCTATCAGACTTCATTCGCACACAGGGACGGTCAATGATTGCTTGAGGTTCTTTCAACACAAAAGCAGACATTCTTCCGAAAATCTCATCTACAGTGTGATAGAAGACGTTATTCACTACATCCGCTTTGACCCAATTCCAGAGTCCTTCGCATAAGCCCGGCATGGGCGTTATCTTTAGGGTGAACGTCCCGAACGGGGACTGGCTTGCTCCATCTGAGAATCGTTTTCACATATGGTGATGTGTATACAGAGGTGGGGGAGAGGAATTTCCCCCTACCCGCAATTGTCATGCTTCTTCTACATTTGGGTGTAACAGTTTCAAGCTGGTATCAAACTCTTTCTCGATAGCTTCGTCCCGTTGATAGGTAAACAGGCTTATGACAATACTGACGATAAGGTTGACGATAAATCCGGGAATGATTTCGTATATATCTTTAGTAATTTGCAAGTCAATATTTTTCCAAATAATCACTGTTGTTGCGCCTGCTAACATTCCGACAATGGCACCCCAATTGGTCATTTTTCTCCAGTACAGGCTTAACAGGATAACGGGGCCAAAGGAAGCGCCAAAACCGGCCCAGGCATAAGCGACGAGACTTAAAATGGTTTTGTTTTCACCGCCCAGCGCAAGCAGGCAGGCGATGACTGAAATCGTTAGAACAGACATTCGTCCAAAGAACACAAGTTCTTTATCAGAGGCATTTTTACGCAGAATCAGCTTATATAAATCTTCTGTTAATGCACTAGAGGTTACAATGAGCTGAGAAGAAACCGTGCTCATTATTGCAGCCAATACGGCAGCAAGGACAAGTCCGGCAATAAACGGATGGAATAAAATTTGTCCAAGTTGAATGAAGACAGCCTCTGGATTAGACAATGTATAATTTGTTTGTGTAAAAAAAGCAAGACCAACCAATGCTGTTAATGAAGCGCCAAGTAATGAGGCAACCATCCAGCCCATACCAATACGTCGCGCAGTTTTGGTCTCCTGTACAGAGCGGATGGCCATAAAGCGGACGATAATATGCGGTTGTCCAACATAGCCAAGTCCCCAGGCAACTGCGGAGATGATGCCGAGCGCAGTAGTGCCAGCAAATAAATCCAGAAGGGACGGATCTATGGAGCTGATTGTATCAACTGTGTTGGCAAACCCACCCGTCTCGCTCATTGCTAACACCGGTACAAGGATAAGGGCAAACAGCATGATAAGCCCTTGGACAAAGTCCGTCCAACTGACAGCAAGAAAGCCCCCAAACAATGTATAGGCAACAACCACTCCGGATACGAGGAGCAGCCCCGCTATGTAAGGAAGGGAGAAGGAGTTTTCAAAAAAGACGGCTCCTGCCACCATTCCTGAGGATATATAGAACGTAAAGAAAGTTAGGATAACAATAGAGGAAACGATCCGCAGAAGTTTGGTGCTATCCTTAAATCGATTTTCCAAAAACGACGGAATGGTAATGGAATTCCCGGAAACTTCCGTGTATGTGCGCAAACGTGGGGCAATAAACAGCCAGTTAAGATAGGCGCCAACTGATAAGCCAATGGCAATCCAGATATTTGACAGTCCCGTCAGGTAAATCCCTCCCGGAAGCCCCATTAACAGCCATCCGCTCATATCGGCAGCGCCAGCACTTAAAGCAGTTACAGCAGGTCCTAAGGAACGTCCCCCTAACATATAGTCCGTCAAGTTTGTCGTTTTGCGGAAAGCATACCACCCTATACCTAGCATAGTTACCATATATAGCACAATGGAAATCATTTTTGGAATATTTTCTGACACTGTTCCACCTCGTTTAAAAATGATTATTATTCAATATATAACCATCCCATTACATATTGACCTGAATTTCGAAAGTTTTTTATCGGCAGATTGCGACTCTAAATTAGGTCAACTTTTTTTCAATAGAGAGGGCGATTGTCCATCGAGCGGGAGAAAATTTTAACAACAAGCGAAAGTAAAAACCCACTCAAAGGTTAGCACCGAAGGTGGGTTTTGTTCATACGACTTAGAAGTGAATAAACCATCCAAGCCAATTGTATGGATCAAGTGTTAGCGCACTTGGCCTTTATTATATATATATAATAACACAATGGAAAAAATGTATCAAAGTGTAAAATGAAAGATCAACCGATTATTCCCATTTGAAGAGGCGAAGAGACATACTCATACATATCACTGTAAGTACAATCATCACAACCACGGGAATGATGACACGATCCATTGGCATGCCAAGTGAAGTGGCTTTCAACATCTTAATGCCCTGTGCTAGCGGTAATATATCGGCCACTTTTTGAAGCGCCGCAGGCATAACTTCATAAGGCAAGGTAGCACCAGAGAAAATAAGCATTGGAAAATATAGCAGGCTGGCTACAGCACTTGCTGTTTTCATGTTTGGCGCCAGTCCACCCACCAGTAGTCCTATGCTGAACATGGACAGCATGACCAGTAAGTATGCGCCTAAAAATTGTAGCCATGAGCCATGAAATTGATAACCAAAAAAAATGGTTGCAGTCATATAAACAAGGATAAGTGAAGCAATGGAATAAATCGCATAAATGACAACTTGTACGGCTAGTATAAGAGCGGGACTGGTCGGGGTTACCTTAAAACGTTTTAGTATCCTCCTGCTTCGGTAATCGGATACCACTAAAGGAAGTCCCATAACTCCCCCAGCGCATATTGCAATCGTGGCCACCGCTCCAAAGGATTGTTCCAGGAAGGTATAAGCTGCGCCATCGAAAGCTTGCTTATTTCCGAAAACTGCACCTAAAATGATCACGACGACGATAGGCATGCAGATCGCAAAGATGAACATGTCCATCCCGCGAAGAGACAGTTTACACTCTGTTTTGAGCAACGCCCTAAATGCTCTCATTTTCTTTCCTCCTCGTCTGTATACCAAAGATATGCATCCTCAAATTTCTCATGAGGACTAGCCGCAATCGCTTCCTGTACTGTCCCGAAAAAAATGCTCTCCCCTTTTTTCAGAATCATAATTTTATCACAAAGAGCTTCCACCTCGTCCATGAAGTGAGAGGTCAACAGAATGGTTAACCCTTTTGCTTTTAAATCAGCAAGGCTTTTCCACACATCTCGTCTTGCTCTCGCATCAAGCCCAGTAGTCAACTCGTCTAAAAATACGACCTCGGGATTGGGAATTAACGCAAGCACGATGAACAGTCGTTGCTTCTGTCCTCCCGAAAGCTCGCTTACATGGCTTTTCAGCTTGTCGGAAAGCCCAAATTGATGTAACAAGCTTGCGTAATCCATAGGGGTTTTGTAAAGAGATGCAGTGACTTCACAAAGTTCCGCCACTCTTATCTTCTCTTGGTAATTGGCTTCTTGAAATTGAACACCGACCTTCTCAAACAGTTTTTTTCGTTCTTTTTGCGGATCCATTCCCAATATGGACACCGTACCGCTGTCCTGTTTTTTGGTGCCTAAAATACACTCAATGGTGGTGCTTTTGCCTGCACCGTTTGCGCCCAGCAAGCCGAATACTTCACCACGACAAATCGATAGGCTTAGATGATCAACTGCTTTGACGTTGGCGTAAGACTTGCTCAAGTTTTCTACCTTGATCGTTGTTTCCACGTTATCAAATCCCTCCTAAATGCTTTCTTTGCATAAATAAAATAACACCAGAGCAAAGTCTGGTGTTAAAGTGTAGGGTTTGTTGTAAATTGCTTTTTCATCTCCTCAAGGTGAGTGAGCATCATTCGAGCGTTGTTCTCGACGTTTTGCAGGGAGGTAAGTAGTTTATCGCAAACGGAGATAATGTCGTCGTGTTTTTCGGGTGTATCAATGGCCTCTCGTATGTCCGCTTTGGGATCACTGGATAACGCATTCAGCATTCGCAAAATAGCTGCAAGGGAATAGTTTGCGCAGCGTAAAGAACGTATTATTTTCAGTCTCCTGATATCCTCGTCGGAATAAACACGATACCCATTTTGCTTTCGTTTCACCGTCAATAAACCATTCAATTCCCAATTCCTTAAGGCGTCCATTGAGATTTGCAGAAGGTCAGCCGTTTCTTTTCTGGTTAAAATAGCGTTGCTCAGTTCTTGGTTTTCGCCTGACAACAGCTTTTCTGTAATCGCTATAGCTTCTTCTGCGTTTCTTTGTTCTCTTTTTATTTGTTGGTAATAACGCTTCGTCAGATGAATAGCTTTGTCAAAATTTCTGGCGGACGAGGTCTTAATAATATCAATTGCTTGTTTTCGCAGACCGTTTTGCAAAACCTCAACTTGTAGCGCTATTCTCACAAATGTAAGCTGCTCCACATGGAAATCTGTAAAAATACGATAACCATTCGCTTTCCGTTCTGCTTTTGGAATAAGTCCAAGTTCCTCATAAAACCGCACAGTGTTAGGATGGATTCCAATGCTGTGCGCTATTTCTGTTGTTTTGTACGTATTCATGAATCCTATCACCTCATCTCTGCACTATATCATCACTTAAAAGTCTGGTGCTATAATGGAGGGTTTTTCTTATAAATAATGACCACAAAAATTAACTTGAATAATTCTGTTTCATCGAATGAATTTCTAAGAGCATGATGGAGCCAAATTAGAAAAAAAGCAGGCAGTTGTGACAGATGTTCATCTGATTGATACTTCGCTTTTTCAGAAAAGGGAACAGGATCATAGGTCATGAAAAGGATATCGATGATTACATTCATTTCTACAACTACGAACGGTTACAGAAAAAACGAAACAGCCTTAGTCCGATGGAAGCACGAGCTAAGGCTGCATAAGCATTTTATTTTATTCTATTGTCTACTTGACGGGGGGCAGTTCAGAGTGACTACAATTGTTGTGTATTCTTTCCATAAACGCGAAAATGTCTTTAGGCTGCCCATCTTCTCATCGTACGATAGATTGATAAATACTATTAATTTGAAGAGCCATTTGTTGTTGATTTTTGTCTAGAAGAAGTTGATTTTGATTGAGTTTTTGAACTTCTCCTTTAAGAGATTTAAGTTCTTGAAGAATTTGATGAAGTACCTGCTCCACAGGCAATCCCACCTTTCATGAAGATCGTTATAACACTAGAAGACTTAAAGAATCAGTAGGAACTTGAAACAAGGGGAAAATAAAGACTGTATAATAATAAGAGCACCAAACGAAAGGAATCGTGAAACCTTGTAAAGAGCTTTTGTAAGTAACACTAAGAAGGCCGATCCATCCTATAACAACATATCGTTATACGCAAGTTCGTTAAAGCTTTTATGAAACAACTAATAGAGAGATTTGAGACAATCTGTTGATAACATAATTCACTTAAGCTACCAACTCCATACATCCGTACCGATTTTCCGTTAATAAAGTCTATATCTAAGCCAATAGGTTCAACGAGATCAGTATCGAAGATAGTTGTGGAGCATCCAGTATCCAGTAAGACATTATGCAAAAGAGTTGATTTATTCTTGTAAGATAAAGGGAGAGAGACAATAGGAAGACCATTTATAAGATGGATTTTCATTGAAGGCCTCTAATTCCGGTAAAGGGCTGTTCAATGACTTCAATAAATTCATTTCCGGTGTAGAACACATAGAGTTCTCTAGTGGGCTCTGACAAATGAAGTTTTTTATAGGAGGCCCAGGCATGTTTAGGGTTGTCATATTCAGAAATTACAGACATTTCCTCAATAGTTCTCTTGTGATTATTTGAATGAGCAGCTAGAGCTTCAACTAGAACCCAACGCTCGGGATAAATATCACGGATATTAACCCATTTCATATATGAACACCTCCGAAAAGACCTTATAAATCAATTGTACAACCCTACTGAGAAACAAGCAATGATGGTGAATTCGAAGAAGAACGAACCAGCGTATAACACCGTTTTCCTGCTACGTCGCGTGCGCTCCTTGGTCTGCCCGAGGTTTTTCGAAGCAGCGGATTCAGGCAGACAATCCTGTGAGGCTAAGACCGTCGGACCCGGTCGCTGGGGCTGCCTTAAGCCTCTCGAGTTCGTAGATACAAGAACGCTATCGGAAATAATATGTATATTAAGGAGTCGAAGATGAAGTATTCGAAGGAAGAGTTAGATCTAATTAATCACATTGATCAACATGTTAAAAACAAAAAAATAACATACTATAAAGCAATACCTCAAGAACTTTATCAAAAGATTAAAGCAATAATGAGAACTAAAAATTTCAATGGATCTCTTCAAGAATACTTTGAATTTTTAGGATACATTTTTATACCCACATCTAAATATCCAAAAGATACGATTGATATAATTACTTTACTTATGCAACACTACCCAAGTAGATATGTCACTAACCTAGAAAATATTGATAGGAATTTATATTATATAATCCAGGACAAAGCTCTACAACATAAGGTTGATATTCCTGAGTATATTAATAAATTAGGTTTTAATTTTGTTTTCAATAGTAATATATATCCGCACTCTCCTACATATTATATCGGAACATCAGAGAAGGAATATATTAAACAGCTAAACAAATTATTTCCAGAAGGAACTATAATTATTGAAGAACTAATAGAAAAAGACAGTTGGTTATTTAAAAGTATAAATTATCTAAGGCAAATCCGCTCAATACAAACAATTGATGAACAATTAGAATTTTTTGGATTTAAGGTATTTAGGAGATGGAATGGTTAAAAAATATTATGTATATCAAAGGGAATATATTACTTCCGATAACACCGCATTCACGCATCGGGACTAAAGCCCCTCGGGCCGCCCGAAGTTGTGAGCAGTGGAGCGAAGACAGGCGGACACACCAGCTAACCGCGTCGCGGCCGGTCCCTACGGAACCTTAGGGTTCTCGGCGTCGTGAATGCAAGAATGTTATATGAAAGACATGTAATAAGTATCAAGCCAATCTCTCAACCGATGGGTTAGGTGAATATCATGTTTAACGATCTTTATGACGGAATAAAAAATATATTTTATGGTCTCATGTTATTTATATCAGGAATATATGAGTATTTGGATGGTTACTAAGTGCTATATTTATTGTTGTTATAATTTATTTAATGATAATTCGACCTATTTGGGGTTTGTTTTTTGAAAAAGGAAAACGATTATATTGGCTATCATTATTGTTATTAATAGCTTTTGCTTTAGCTATAGGACCAATAATTGTTCTTAAGTTGTCTGACAAGTATGGAAATATTGGTTTGTTTTTTGGAGTTATAATTTATATTTTTGGCATTTGGCTCATTTCTAGACCTGGAATTAAAAAAGAAAATGAAATGAATGGTTAATTCTTGCTATATAAGTTGAATTATTGAATCACTTAGAATCTAACACAAAGACGATCGATGATGGACAAGGGATATTTCATGATCTCGTCCATAAACTGCTGAACATTTTTGCGGATTTCGGCGACTGTGTGATAGAAATCTAACCCCTTCATATGACAAGGTTTTTTGGACATAGAAAAAGGAGTACCTCCCCAAATCTCGAAAGTGTTAGCGACGAAACTACACCAAAAGAGATGAGGCGACTCCCTATGCCGTATATTCGACACGAGAGCCTGTTTACCCTGCAAGATTTATTTAAAATGGAACAGTGTCATCGTTTTGAACGATTTTTCAGCCGTAGACATTGCTCCTATTCTTCGTTTGGTCATAAAAAAGTCGCGTCATGGTGCTCCGATTGAAGTCAATTATCCGGCGATGGTTTACTCTCTCATTGCCAGAATTGTTGAGCGAATTCCGACCATTAAGGATCTCGTGAAGCGCCTGCGGGAAGATATCTTATTTCGATTGGACTGTGGCTTCATGCTGTCTGAAGCGGCTTTGATGAATATTTCGCTCCGACTTGTGTGCGGGAACATTCATATCGCTATGATAGTTATGATCCAAGGTATGAAACGCTCAAATATGTTCGACCAAAGGAATGCGAAAGTTGCCCATTAGCCTACGACTCGCTTTGCCAGAAGGTTTACAAGATGAAAATTACAACAGATCTTAGAAAGTATACAGCTCCAGCACGCGGGTCCGTATCATGGAAGCAGATCGCGAAATAGAGATCGCTATTGAACGAGTGAATGCATATTTAAAAGAATACTTTCAACTTAACAATGTGAGACATCGGTCAGGACAGAAAGCGAAAGCTCACTTCCACTTGGTTACGTTGATTTATAATGGCATGAAATTAGCTTGTGATCGGTTGAATAAGCAGTTACAACTTCAGGCTGCATAAAATTTTCAAAAAATAGCGGAATTATTATGGGATTGGTCTATAGTTTTTTGAATAAAGCATTAAAAAATTGATTCAGGAGAGAAATTTATGTTAGCACTTAGATTTACTCAAAAACTTTTAAAAGATATGAATGTAGCTCCTGTTGAATTAGGTGAGACAGACCCTCTGTTTAGTTGGCATGTGAATATATTACAACTAAGAAGAAAACATATATTATTTGTAAATGACTCAAGTTCTCAACTATATAAGTTGAACAAAAGAATTAGAGGATTATGGTAAGGAATTTCAACCCTGCATGTCGAATAAAGAAGGAAATAGAAGAAGATAGGCAGGAAAAGAACATGGAAAACGCAACGAAGCTTGAAG
>NZ_JAMAWB010000035.1:0-59666 GCF_023713585.1 Paenibacillus sp. MER TA 81-3 | reverse complement strand
TCTTCAAGCTTCGTTGCGTTTTCCATGTTCTTTTCCTGCCTATCTTCTTCTATTTCCTTCTTTATTCGACATGCAGGGTTGAAATTCCTTACCATAATCCTCTAATTCTTTTGTTCAACTTATATAGTCGCGCTTATATCCATTCTCCCCTGAACTCAGAATTATAAGAGATTTGGAATTTGGACAGGGGAATACGGCTTAAGATTGAACCGTTTTCGAAATTTCACATTCGTAGCGGTAGCAGCCTAGAAAAGTAACGAAAATAACGAAGAGATGATAAAAAGAGCACAAAGGAATCCGCTCCTGACGAAAGGGTAGAGTGAGCAAAGGGGGAGTGACAAGAACTACATAGAGATGTGTAGAGATATGAGGGATACGTAGAGATACGTAGAGATACCTAGAGATACGTAGAGATACCTAGAGATACGTAGAGATACCTAGAGATACAGATAGTTACAGAGGTTTACAGGGAGCTACAGAGAGACACATAGATCTACTAGAGTTACAGAGAGACACGTAGAATTTTAAAATCCCCCTTAAAGCAGCCAGCCAACTCGATATAGCTCTCCTTTCACTCGTTAGATTACGCCGCTGCATTCAAATTACTGATTGAATGGGAGAGTGAAGCTAAGAGAGCGCAGCAAACACAAAAGCACCCTGAGGCAGTTGCTTAAGCCTTGGGGTGCTGCAATTGCATTCGCCGTCAGATTATGTTCGTCTTCGATCAAATAAAACCTGGGCGACGTCTGACTATATTCCTGGAATCGGCGAGCGCTTGTGCTCTGTCTTGCGGTATTGGCGCTCGATTTTCTCGCGCACGTCATCTGGTACGGCTTTGCCTTCCAAATAGTCGCTATTTTGATCGTAGGAAATGCCGAGCTCCTTCTCGTCTGTCTGGCCGTCCCACAGACCAGCCGTCGGCACCTTGTCAATCACACTTTTTGGAACGCCCATGTGGGCGGCCAATTGGCGAATTTGGCGTTTGTTGAGTGAAGATAGCGGCGTAATATCCACGGCGCCGTCGCCCCACTTCGTATAGAAGCCAGTTAATGCTTCCGATGCATGATCCGTACCCACGACAAGCAAATTCAAGTCAAAGGCAAGAGCGTATTGGGCCACCATGCGGACGCGCGCCTTCACGTTCCCTTTGCCTGGAATGCTGAGATGGCGCGGTTGGTTCAATTGCTTGAAGCCTTGCTCCACCTCAAGCGTCACCTCGTTCACCGCATCTTCAATGTTCGTCTCCACCGTATGCTGGAGAGCGAACGCTTGCGCCACGGCATAGCTGTCCGAGATGTCCGCTTGATTGCCGAACGGTTGAAACACGCCGAGTGTGATGTATTCTTGTCCCGACTCCTTCGCCAGCTCATCCGTCGCTTGCTTGCACAAGCCGGCAACGACTGCGCTGTCTATCCCGCCGCTAATCGCGATAAGAAGCCCTGTCGTTCCGGAGCTTTTCACATATTGCTTCAAGAAGTCTACGCGCTTGCGAATTTCCGCATTCTCATCAATTTGTGGTTGTACGCCGAAACGCTTAATAATGTCTTGTTGCAAGCTCATCGTCTCGTCTCCTTCCTATTCCAGCTGCTCTTTGTAAAAATCCCCGCACCATAAAGGCGCGGGGCTATCACTGCATGCTTTCGTCTTCTTAGCGGCAGAAGCGATCGAATGCAGCTCTCAAATCTGCTGCAATATCTTCTGCCGAGCGATCTTCCACACTATGACGTTCAATAAAGTGCACCAATTCGCCATCCTTCATCAATGCGATGGAAGGAGAAGACGGAGGAAACGGTGCGAAATATTCGCGCGCCTTCGCTGTCGCTTCTTTATCTTGGCCGGCGAACACGGTGAACAAATGATCCGGTGTCACCTCGTGTTCCAGCGCTTTACGCACGCCCGGACGGCATTGTCCAGCCGCACAACCGCATACCGAGTTCACCACAACCAATGCGGTGCCCTTTGCTGCAGGCAATTTTTCTTCTACTTCCTCCGCTGTCCGCAGCTCAACACAGCCGATGGAAGTCAGTTCATTACGCATCGGTTGAACCATATCACTCATATATTGCTCAAAAGACATGGACATCAGTGCTCACTCCTTACCTTATAAATAATTCCGTTGATAGATTGGTTGAATATAAGCTATCGTTAAATATTTAACCATTTGCAGCGACGTAAAGCAAGGGAAAGCCGAAGATCCCATGAACAGAATCTTTGCTTTCCCCTCGGACAGTCCCGCCACCGTTACGTGGAAGGACGGTTAGGTCCATCCAACTTCTTATCTACGACAGTGCTCTCGTTCGACTTATTTTCACGATTTTTTTGCTGTTGCCGCTCCTGCGCTTTCGAGTCTTGACTTCTCATCGCATGGGCCTCCTTTCCGCTATGTCGCTTCTATAAAGTGCGTGTGAACAACCTCTATTATGCGCATAGAGAAGGAAGCCTATCCTTTCAGATGATCTGCTTCATCAGCATCCGGTGCTTGTTCAGTCAGCTTAGCCAGTTCAACCGATTCAGTCGGTTCAGCCGCCCCTTGCTTCCCTTGTTCACGGCGGCGGACAGCGACGTAGCCTGCAGCCAGCATTGCGGCACACAGCCATTGCTCATACCCCAATCCGAGCCAAAGCGACTCGTACGGCTTGAAGTAGCTGCCCAGCATGCCGATGCTCCCTCCTGCGAGAAAGCCAAGCTCAGCATCTGCAAGCGTACCTAACGGGCGGCGGCGCATCCACATCCCGACAAGCAGGATGAGGCAAGCCAACGTCTCCGCCGGAGGCAGGCCATGAGCCGGAAACCCGCTTGGCAGCGGCAGCGGCGTAAAGCCCGGAGCATTGGACCCGTTCAGCGTATAGAGCCAGCCGTAGGCCGCTACCCACGTGAATATACCGTGAGCCAACAGATCAAATAATATCGTATATGAAAGTTTGTGCTTACGTACATATATAGTCGTCCATACGGCAATCCCGAGCAGAAGCAGCATATTGCCGTTCGCAGACGTTCCGTTCAAATAAAGCAGCGTACGCGGCTGCTGCCATATAATAGACGGGGAATCCCACAGAAACCCGAGTTTTTCGTTCAAAATAAACAGAAGTGCTACCGTTAGCGCCCAGTCGGTATAATGCCGTAATGCTTGCCCTTCCATACGTGAGCGAAGTGAAATGATGAATACCGCGATAAGAAAAGAGGCAAAGCTAACAAACAACTCCCAATTGATTGTAATATTTCCGATTTGAAGCACATTCATACGGTCCCCCCCCATATGTCTATCATAACGAACGTTTACGATGGGTTCAATTCAATTCGGGGGCCCCAGCTTCATCATTGAGTGACGGGAAGCATCCCTCCGAATCAGCGGCATGCAACCGGAACGTCACTTCAAAAACAGTTCCTTCTTCAGTACTGAATACCTCTATCGTCCCCTTATGCCGCTCCATAATGCTCAAACACAATGGCAGGCCGAGCCCCGTTCCTTTTGATTTGGTCGTATAGAAAGGCTCGAACAACTTATCCAGCTCTACCTGAGGAATGCCTGATCCCGTATCACGTACCCGGAGCTGAACGCCTTGCGGAACAAGCACCGTCTCTAAAGTTAATATTCCCTCCGTATCCGAAGCTTCCATCGCCTCCATCGCATTTCGCGCCAAGTTCAGAATGAGCTGCTTCATTTCCTTGGTATTCAAATATAGCGTTGGAATAAGCTCGTGTTCAGCAAGCCGGAATATGATTTGCTGACCGCGGAGATTCGCATCCGCCCAGAGCAGCGGAGACAGCTGCTGAATGATATCGTGCAGATGAATCTGTTCCTTCTCCACGATTCGATTTTGCGCTAGCGCCAAAAAATCATTAATAATTCCGTTGGCACGGTCAATTTCACCCATAACGATATGAAAATAATTTTGTAAATTGTCAGGACTCTTCTCTTGCATCAGCTGCATAAAACCGCGAATAACCGCCATCGGATTGCGAATTTCATGTGTAATGCTTGCTGCCATCTGCCCCACCAGATGGAGGCGTTCCATATTGCCGATTTCGGTGCGTAGCTGGGTTAGCTCCGTGATATCGTGCGCCATACCGACCGCTCCGACGATTTCTCCCGTCTCCTGACTTCGAATGGCATTGGCAAGTATGTAATATTCTCGATCTCCGAACCGGGCCACTTCCCCGTCCACGACGCCTCCCTGCAGCGCCCCCTCTAAAATAATGAACTGATTCGGATTGTCCCCCATCTTTTGCAGCAATTCGCTCAGCGGCCGATCAATCAACTCAGCCCGTGCAACATTGGGCACTTGCAAAAGTATTCCTTCAATCATGTTATCGTTGATTGCTGTAATTCTCGTCTCAACATCAATAGCAATTACACAGAGCGGCGCTGTATTCAAAATTTGACTTAGCTTCTCCATTTCTTCCCGATAGCGCCGAGAGACCGTCTGATATCCTTGCTGCAAAAAAGCTTTCTCCCGCGTTTCTTCAATCATATAAATGAGCAGGCAGGCGGTAATCAGAAACATGACGGCGAACATAACCATGAACAGCATCACTTTCGCATCGGTGAACAAAAATAGCTTCCCGTGTGGTGAAGCGGTTGCATAAAACCCGTAATAAAGCATAATTCCAAGCAAAGAAAAGGAAAGATAAATAAAAAGGCGCATCCGCAATCCAGATTGACGGAATTTATTAATGAAAGCAAAAATAAACGGCGTCAAATAAATAAGCGCATCGCCCCACATCATTTGCGGCTGCTGAACTCCTTGGAAGCCGAACATCATTAATATATAGAGCCCAACGATGGCAAGCCCGATACGGTAACCTCCATACCAAATACCGAGCATGTACGGGAGCAAACGGAAATCAAAAGGTTGCGCCGTATCCATATAAAATGAGAACACCATGCAAAGAAGTACGGAGAAAGCCGATGTCAGTCCGATGATAACCGGTGCGCGCGCTACGCGCTCCGGCTTGATGGAGCAGAGCTGCCAAGAGAACGCCGGAATACAAGCAATTAGAACTTGCAGCAGGGTTTCCTTGAGGGCCACGTACATGTTATATCTCCTCTATAAAGTAAGTTAAAGATGCCTTGGTTAAATCATAATTATTCTTTATTAACAATGGAGCAACACAACCTTTTCGTCAAGTTTCGATTTTTGCGTTACAATAGCGTAAGAACAATAGCAGAAGGAGATCGAAATGAAACAAACCGATATTATCGTCATTGGGGGAGGCCCTTCCGGTCTAATGGCCTGCATCGCAGCTGCTGAACACGGCGCGCGGGTGGTGCTTGTCGACAAAGGGGACAAGCTCGGACGCAAGCTCGCCATATCCGGCGGCGGACGATGCAATGTAACTAACATTAAAGACCAAGAGGAACTAATTCGACACATCCCGGGTAATGGTAAATTTTTACACAGCGCCTTCGCCCACTTTAATAATCGGGATATTATCCGTTTTTTTGAAGGCCTTGGCATCGCTTTGAAGGAAGAAGATAACGGACGTATGTTTCCGATCTCGGATAAAGCAAAGACTGTGGTCGAAGCGTTAATCGGCGAGGTTCGCCGCCTTGGCGTCACGATACTCGTAAACCAACCAGTCGCCGACGTATTATACCACGAAGGAGCAGTTCAAGGCGTGCGCTTCAAAAACGGAGCAACGCTGCATAGCAACGCTGTCATTATTGCAACGGGCGGAAAATCTGTACCTCACACCGGCTCCACCGGCGATGGTTACGCTTGGGCGACGGCAGCAGGCCATACGATAACGGAGTTGTATCCGACCGAAGTGCCGCTTACTTCAAATGCGTACTTTATTCGAGAGAAACTGCTGCAAGGGTTGTCGCTGCGCAGCGTTCGTGTCGCAGTATGGAATGAGAAAGGCAAAAAGGTGGTTGAACACGAAGGCGACCTGCTGTTCACTCATTTCGGTCTATCTGGACCGACCGCGCTTCGTTGCAGTCAGTTCGTCATCAAGCAATTACAACGTTCGGGACGCGAGACCGTCAATCTGACGATCGACCTCCAGCCAGAGATGTCTCTGGCCGAACTCGAACGGAAATCTTTGCAGCTTTGCGCGCAAGAACCGAAGAAAGCCGTAAAAAATGTGCTCAAGCTGCTGCTGCCCGAGCGAATCATCCCCATTTTGTTACAGCAAGCAGGAATCGATGACACGGTAACCTACGATCATATTCCGAAGCAGCCCTGGCAGGATCTGTGCCGTCTTATAAAAGCATTTCCGATCAAAGTGAACGGAACCCTCTCATTGGAAGAAGCATTCGTAACCGGAGGCGGAGTCCACCTGAAGGAGATTGAACCAAAGACGATGCAATCCCGGAAGATGCACGGGTTGTTCTTCTGCGGAGAAATTTTGGACGTTCACGGCTATACAGGGGGATACAATATTACTGCCGCCTTTGCGACAGGCTATACAGCCGGCAAACACGCTGCCCAAGCCGTTCATGAATAGCTCTACTAAATGACAAACAGGGCAGCCCGCTATTCCCTTTCGGGGTAAAATAGACGGAACTGCCCTTATTTCATAAAATGCACCATTGAATTATGTTCATCGTATATTCTGCGACTTTCAGATATGAATGCCGCCTGGGAATTGATTGGTCGTCTCGTCATCGATCCAACCAAAAGCTTCTTCCTCCCGATGAGACAAGTCATCATGATTCGGAGTACGGTCCTTCACAGCATATCGATCATCATCAACCCAATCCTCATTAACAACATGTGCCGGAATCGGAATCCAATCCATGCCGTAGGCCTGGTTCATGACGGACACTTCAGTTAAATCCGCTTCCTCTACAAGCTGTCCACCATGCGCCTCTGCTATTTCGAGCGCAGACGTGAGATCTCTTTTTTCCACATGCACATGAAGTTCCGTATGGTTGTCTCCGTCATATGCTGGAGTGTATCCCAATTCCTCCAACGTATCAAATGCCAACATGGCACTGGCGGCGTCCGTGAACCGGAACCGAATGGCTGCTTCTGGCATACTCGTTCCTCCTATTTGGTGAGCTATCCGTTAATATGCCCGAGTCGAAGAGGAACATACCCCGCCCATTATTGCCCTGCCATATCTTCCGCGGCATCTGCCTGCTTGCGCTTCTCTTTCCAACCGGTCATCAGTATGACGATACTGCCGATATACGCGGCGGCCAGCCCTCCGAATGCCGCCAAGCCGATGCTTAGGAGAGGCGTCGTCATAATTAAGCCCCCTGCGAGCGCCCACAGAGCGCCAGGAACTGCACAGAGCACCATTACCATATGCTGCGCTGCTTTATGCAGTTGCTCGGAACGGAATGAGAACATAGCAGGAACATCGCCTTCAATGAACTCTCGCCAGTACATGCTAAGCCAATAACTGAGGATGACGTACAATACAGGCACAATAATGAGAAAGAGCCCGAACTGGGATGCAACGAACGATGCTCCAAGGCCAACCATGGTGAGTTGAATATAGAAAGTCAGATGAGCTCTGCTGCGCAGCAAAGATTTGACGGCAATTGCGCCGATTTGCTGGCTGCCATTTTTTCGCTTCATAAAATATCCGGATCTCGGGAATAGGAGTGGGCGCTTGCGTCTGCTCCGCGTTGGTTTCTCTACACTTCGGGACAGCAGCAACGCTGTCAAGCGCAGCTTTATTTCCCCTTCTACCTCGACATCCCGGTCAAAAGTGTGCCGCGCATGGATGCGCCACAGAAAGAGTGGAGTCGCAAGCACTGCCAGTATTGCCGCCCAGCCAATACAGATCAGATAATGGAGTTGCAGCACATACAATGTGAATCCAAATGCTGCAATAGACAGTATACCGACGATAAGCGATATCCCCCATCTTCGCCAACCGCCATATGCAATATGGACTCGATTGCGCAGTAATGCAGTCAAGACAGACAATACACTGATGGCGAGGGCGAAGCCAAGCAGCAGAGTAACGGGCAAGCCATACCCGCGAACGAGCCATGGAGAGACGAGAAGCAACGCGAAGCCGGTAACCAGCACACTGCGAATGATGTACCCGAGCAAGCCGAATAGTACCAACCGTTTCCACCATGTCGATTTTTGACGCAAAAATAAGATGTCTCCCCCTTCCGCCCAAGTGTGCATCATCCCCATAATGACAGGCAAAATACAGGGCAGAAGAAACAGGATGTACGGCCCGGCAATCCATGAGGCAGGCAGTGGATCCGTCCACCAATCATAGTAGAACTTAAGCCCGAGCAGCAATAGCGGGATGACGATATACAGCCATACCGTCCAGTCCAATACGGTGCGCAGCGCCTTCCATTGGTAGACGGCATTCGTCTTCAAGCGCCGCAAAGCCAGTGTCCATGGTTCCATCGCTGTGATAGATCGCTGCTTCGCCATCAGGTCAACGCCTCAAAGCAATCGAATAAAGTGCCCTCAGGCAATCCGCACGCCTGCCGCACCTCTTCAAATGTTCCACGGGCAACAATGCGCCCTTGGTGGATGAGCACGAAGGAATCGCACACGCGTTCGGCTGTATCCAACACGTGCGTGCTCATCAGCACGCCTGCCCCGCGCTGTCGTTCCTTGTCGAGCATGCGGAGAAAACGTCGGGTGGCGCGCGGATCCAATCCGACGAACGGCTCGTCCACTATATAGAGAGAAGGACGCAGCAGGAAGGCGATAATAAGCATTAGCTTCTGCTGCATTCCTTTGGAGAAGCTGGTCGGCAGATGATGCTTCTGCTCCGTCATCTGGAACTCCAGCAACAGCTCCTCTGCCCGTGCTTCGAACTCGTCACGCGGCATCTCATGCGCTGCCGCAGCCAGTTCCAAATGCTCCCACAATGTCATGGAATCATATAGCACGGGTTGTTCCGGAACGTAAGCGTAGGTCCCCTTGCCGTCGCCAATTCGTACGCTTCCTTGCACATCACGCATAATTCCTAATATCGACTTGATCGTGGTGCTCTTCCCCGCACCGTTCGGTCCGATTAAGCCCACCAATTGGCCGGCCTCGACCTGAAACGTAATATCATGAATTTTGGATTCACCTTTATCGTAACCCGCTGATTGAATATGTGTATCCAGTACAATCAAGAGGAATTTCCCCTTTCAGTTGTGCCTCAAGGCACGATTAGAACTAATTTCCCTACATTTTCATTACGTTCCATACGCTCATGTGCTTCATTTATTTGATCCGGCTGCCATACGGAATCCACGACAGGCATACACTGCCCCGCTTCGAACCGCGGCATCGCGAAGGAAACGAAATCAGCCGTCAACCGGGCCTTGCGTTCAAGCGGAAGCCCGCGGAGCGTGCTGCCAATAATCTGGAGCCGATGCAGCATGACAGACATAAAATCCACCTCAACCTTGGAACCGCCAAGCGTGCCTATTAGCACGAGACGACCGTCCATCGCCATGCATTGAAGATGGTCCTTCCAATACGGAGCAAGGACTGAATCGAGCACCAACTGTACACCTGCTTGCCCCGTCCATTGTAACACAGACTCGGCAAGCGGCTCCTTGCGGTAATTCACTGCAAGCTCGGCACCGAGCTGCTTGATTACTCCGCACTTCTCCTCCGATCCTGCCGTGGCGGCCACACGCGCACCGGCAGCATGGGCAAGCTGAATCGCCGCCGTTCCTACTCCGCTTGCGCCGGCATGGATGAGCACGGACTCCCCTGCTTGCAGACGGCCAAGCTGAAATACATTCAAAAATGCGGTCAAATAAGCTTCAGGCACTGCGGCCGCCTGTTCCAGCGTCATGTTATCGGGAACGCGCATCGCCATATTCGAAGGAATGACCGCGTATTGGGCGTAGCCACCTCCCGGCAGCAGCGCGCACACCCGATCGCCTATGTTCCAACCCGTGACGCCTTCTCCGATTGCTTCAATGGTACCCGACATCTCCAGCCCCAATATGGGCGAAGCCCCTGCCGGAACCGGATATTTCCCGCGCTTCTGCAGCAGATCTGCCCGGTTCAACGCCGTTGCGTAGATGCGGACAAGCAGCTCTCCGGACTTCAATGCGGGCTTGTTCCACAATCCCCAATACAGCTTCTGTTCTTCCCCTACTCGACAAGCGATCATTTCAGCGTGTTCATCATTCTTCAATCGTTCCGCCTCCTTTTTACGTTATTGAACGAATTTAAACATTTTAAAATTTTTTTGTTCTTTCTTTCACAAATGTGATAAATGATATTTTAGTCATGTTCGCTTCCGTTATACGATTATTACGTAACTACTAGTATAAGGTGGGATTCGAATGTCTGAGCGAATCGATCGCGAGACCGAAACATCGCTACATCTGTTCCGCGTCTTTTCCAAGGCTTTCAAGAGTGTCGCAGACCATTCCGCCGCGGGATGTAAAGTGGAAGGGTTCAACCCTACTGATTTTGCTGTAATAGAAATGCTTCATCATAAAGGACCTCAGCCTATACAACAAATCGGGGCAAAGCTTCTTCTGCAAAGTGGTAACGTCACCTACGTCATCGACAAGCTGGAGCGCAACGGCCTGCTTCGCAGACATCCTTGCGCCAAAGATCGCCGTGTCATTTTTGCGGAGCTTACCGATATGGGACACGAAGAGATGAATGCCATATTCCCTAAGCAAGCGCAGACGCTGCGGCGCGCCATGAGTGGTCTGACCTTGGAAGAGAAGGAACAAGCCATTTCTTTGCTTAAAAAATTAGGTATACAAGCGGAGAAATTGAGTCTCGTCACGAAGAAAGGCTCTTAATTGACGAAGAAACGGCAAATGAATAAGCGTATTCGCCGTTTCTTCTTCTTTATACGGGCAGCATCCAGTTCATTCCGCAGCCTCACAGCGATGCGGATGCATTCATTACGAAGCGGAATGGCTTGCCGAACCTGCAGTATTACCTGCTTGGTTGGTGCCTTGGCCAGTCTTTGACTTCGGCATCAGCAGTGTACACCCGAAGCAGATGACCGCGATCGCAGCCATAACGGCAAATACATTAGATAGCCCCGTTTCCAAAAAACCACGTAAAATGTTCATCATATCCGGCGCCAATTGGCTTGCACTCTCGGGGTTCAACAAATTGTTCAAATCATCGCTTGTAATCTGCGAAGAAATTTCCGGTCCCGCCGTGCTGACTAACGAGGCAATGCGGGCATTCAGGAACGTTCCGAAGGCGGCAATACCGAGCGTCTGACCCAACGTTCTCACGAACGTATTCAGCGCCGTCGATGCCCCGCGCATGCTCCATTCCACGGAAGATTGGACAATGATCGTAAAGACGGTTATCGAGAAGCCGAAGCCAAGACCCGATATCGCCATCAACGCAACGATAACCCACACCGATGTCGCCCCGGTAATCATTGCTAGCCATATGGAACCAATGACGATGAACGTCATCCCTATGGAAGAGGTCAAGCGCGCTCCGCTCTTAATGAGCATCCGTCCCCCAATAATCGAACCGATGAGCCAACCGATCGACATCGGCGTCAAGGACAGGCCTGAGCTTGTCGCATTTTCACCCAGCACCCCTTGAATCCATAGCGGCAAATACGAGTTGATCCCGATAAGAACGCTGCTTATCAAAAATCCGACCAAGTTCGATACGCCGATGTCTCGAATACGAAACAGCTGAAATGGCACCATTGGTTCCGGCGCTTTGATTTCAATAAAGTAGAACATGACGAGAAAGACAGCTGCGATCCCGAGCAATAGCACCATCCATGGAGAGTTCCAAGCAATGCTCTGCCCCCCGGTAATAATTGCGAACAAGAAGGCAGTCATGCCAATCGTGAACGTGGCAGCCCCTGCGTAGTCCACCGGTTTGTCCTTCCGTTCCACCTTTTCTTTGAAGCAGACGATAATCATCCAGACGGATACGATGCCAAAAGGAACATTAAAGAAAAATATCCAATGCCAGGACAGAGAGTCGACGAAAAATCCTCCGACAAGCGGACCTACTAGTCCCGCAATCCCCCATATGGAGCTAAACAGCCCTTGGATCTTAGCTCGCTCTTCAAACGTGTAAATGTCGGCCACAATCGTGAACGTGACCGGGAGTACGGCGCCAGCGCCTATCCCTTGAATCGCACGAAATATGACCATCTGCGTCATGTTCATCGACAATCCGCATAACATGGAACCTGCGACGAACAAGGCGGAGCCGAAAATAAAAAGCTTCTTGCGTCCATATAAGTCAGCCAACTTACCGAACAGCGGCGTCGATACGGCCGTCGTCAGCAAATAGGCGGCATATATCCAACTGATCAGTTGCATACCGCCCAAGTCAGATACGATCTTCGGCATGGCGGTACTAACGACCGTCACTTCAATAGCTGCAAGAAATGTGGACAGCAGCAGCGCCAGGGTTACCAGCTTGCGGCTGCGCCCGGCTTGCATGGTAGCTGTGTTCATCATCATTATCCTCCCCTTTCCATCTGTAAAATGTATTTTTAAAATGTAACAAGATCGAGCCGCTAAACGGCATTTTCACTGTATTTAGTACATGCTTCGTGATCAAAAGGGGGCTTTTTGAACAACCTCTGTAAGCCTTCCTTCATCCATATATGCCTGACGCATACTCGAATGCCGAACCTGATCCCACATCTGGTCATGCGTAGCCACGATAAGCGCTCGCCCCTTCTCCGCTTGCGCGAGGCACCAATCCCGTACCGCCTCGGCATGGCGGGCATCGAGCGCTGCGGTCGGTTCATCCAGCAATAAGATAGGCGGATCGTGAATAACGGCCAAGGTGAGACTTAAGAGACGCTTCGCGCCGGTAGGCAGATCATGCGGGTGAAGGTGCCGGACCGAACTTAAATCGTTATGCTCGAGCCAGGTCTCCACCTGCTTATCGAGAGCTTGGCTTGTCATGAGGCCGTCACCTGCATCGTGGCACGAGCGGCCGCTGCGCTGCGCCATCAGAACGGCATCACGTATTTCTTCCTCCACCGTATCAGCGAACAATCCGTTCTCCGGATGTTGAGCGACAAAACCGATGCGCCCCGCAAGATCATAAGTGGACCACTGTGAGAATGGGCGCCCCTCGAGCATCACCGTACCGCTCGTATACCCGGCCTTAGACGGCATCCCTCCCGTTAGTATGCGGAAAAGAGTCGATTTCCCTGAACCATTCAGTCCGTGCAGGATAACGCATTGCCCTTGTAAAAGCTGAAAGCTGATGCTGTGCAGCGCATATTCACGCGGCGAGCGCGAATGGGCTCCGAGGCGGTAGCGAAAGTCGAGCTCACACACTTGAAGTAACGCCCTGGCCGCGTCTGAAGGACATGCGGATTTCGTTGTACACTTAGGTGCTGCACAATCAGATACCAGACTATCTTGCATTACATTGTGCTGGATCAGAGCAGGTCCAGAGGGAAGCACTCCTGCCTTGCGGCACAGGCTGACCAGGTTGGGATAAGCGGAGTCATCCTCCGTTACCGACTTCTCAGTCTGTACTTCTGCCAAATGACCGTCGAAGGCAATGCGTCTATCGTGCAGAAGAAGAAGCTGGGCATCATCTAACCAGTTCCAGTCCATCTCATCCAACCGTGACACGGCTAGAATGAGCGTGCGGCCTGCTTGATGCCAGGCTTGCAGCGATTTATCCAGCTGCCGGCGAGCCGGCGCGTCCATATGGCTCCACGCATCATCCATAATGAGAACGTCGGGTTCCAGTGTCAAAACCGAAGCAACTGCCGTCCGCTGCTTCTCCCCTCCGGACAGCTGATGCACCTGCCGATGGCGCAGTGAAGTAAGGCTAGCTCTGCGTAATTGCTCTTCTACCCGCTTGCCAATGACATCGCGCGGCAGGCCCAAATTTTCAGGCGCAAAGGCAAGCTCGTCTTCCACCGTCCCGATAACGAACTGCTCATCTGCCTCCTCCAGAACGAAGCCGACAAGCGGGGACGAATCGATGTGTGCCGCTGCCGAATCAATCGTTCCGCGCACCGTTCCTTCATATGGCTGCATCGCGCCGGCTAGCAGCTTGCATAGCGTTGTCTTGCCGCTGCCGTTGCCACCGGCGATAAGTGTGACACCGCCGCGTAAAATGCGGAAGCTGCATTCTTCGAGCACTGGCTCGTTCTCTCCTAAATAGGTAAAGGCCACGCGTTCGGCACGCATGACCTCATCCAGGCTTAACGATTGCCCCATCAGTTCGTCTTCCTCCTATCCCTGATGTTCCCGATAGTCACGGCCGAGCGCAAAGGGGCGAACCGCCCGCGTCGGCGCCAAGCGGTCGCCGATTACTTTCGTAAGCGCGCCGCAGAGCAGCATGCCGCTCAGACAGCGGATAAGTAACGTAACGATGAGCACCCATGACTCGTACTGTATGTACCCGAACATGAAGGCGGACACGACGAACCAGAGCGGCACCGCGGCGGTACCGACAAATAACATGGCGCCCCAATTATAATGACGATAGTGAAACAAATAAAAAATCGGCTCGATCACGATTGCATAGCAGGCGGCCGCCGCAATAGCCGACCAAGCCCCGTATGCAGTGCCGACGAGAATTTGAATACAAGCGCCAAGCGCATAGGTCATTAGCGCCGCACCCGGTTTGCGAATGATATACATCGCAAGCAGACCGTAAATCATGTATAAGCCGACAAGCGATGACGTGAGCATGGGACCGCCAATAGAATGAAGCAGCTTGTTCACCCATGACAATCCGCTTGTGAGCACGCCATTAGCCGCGGCCAAGAGTGCCATCAGCACCCATTCGGACAACGTTAACGAACGCAAGGAGAAGCGTTCAGCGGGTCTATGTTGCACGAGTATAATTCCTCCATTTCCTTGACAACGTTAACTCTGGAATATCTTGTTTTAACGTTACAAGCCTTATGAAGGAATTGCAAGTAATAATGTTGCGTGGCTAGGGCTGAATGGAACGAGTCTTCCTCTGCCCTAGCCGAACAAGCATGTCGCGGCCGCCGCCACTACGGAGCCGGCCGCGACACCGATTCCAGCAGGCGCAAAGCGCAGCCTGCGCCAGTGCGTGCGCGTGGCGACCGCGCCGAACCGCTTCACTTCCATCGCGGTCGCCACCTCCTGCACGTGGCGGAGCGCATTCGCCGCCACGGTTACCCCGTAGCGGCAGGCAATGCCTAGCCGCTCGCCGAGCCCGCGCGGAGGCGCTAGCTGACGCATGCGCTGCGCGTGGCGAATACGTGCCGCTTCCTCCGTAAGAAGCGGCACGAAGCGCAGCGCAATGGCGACCGCGAACGCAAAGCGGTCTGGCAGCCGCATATGATGCGACAGCGCCACGACCACATCACGAGGCGCTGTCGTTGACGCGTACAGCAGCGATGACAGGAACAGCGTCATCGCTCGCAGTGTCAGCGTCAGCGAATCCCGGCACGCTTCCGCCGTCAGGACGAGCCCGCCTGCGCGCAGCCACGGCGTCTCCCCGGGCAGGACGAGCCATTGAAACAGAAAGAGAGGAAGGCCGAAGCCGAATAGCCAGAGCAGGGTCTTGCCCCATCGGCCGAGTGACCAATCTGCGCCGGACAGGCCGATCGCAAGCACTACTGCGAACCAAGCGGATTGCCACGACAAGTTCAAGGTGATAATCGCGGCAAGTCCAGTGCTCAGGAGCCATATCCCTTTCGTTATCGGGTCCAAGTTCAGCAGCCACGTACGCACGAGTTGCCTTCACCTTCACCCCAACGCGGAGATTGCAATGTGACGAGCACTTTCTTCGCCGCCTGCTGTATCGATTCTTCCGGCAGTGAACCGAGAAACAGCGCCATTGCGCGCGCATTGACTCCTCCTGCATTGCCCCGCAGCACCTCGGATTCCAAGGTGGAATAAGCCTGCTCCGCTTCCTCCCTCTGCTTGACACTGCAAGGGCTTTGCAGCACCGCATCCTTCAACTCCCACACTCGCTGCAGCAAATGCTGCTGCTCGTCTGACAGGCCGATTTTCCCTGCCCGGATATAGTCGTTCATCATGCTGAGCGTTAGGACAGGTTCCGCCTTCTTCTTCACCAACGCTTCCGCCGTCGCATCCAGCACGTTAATAATAAAATGATTCACTTTGCCAAAGTCCACATTTTTCCGATCGAACGCCGCATAATTCATGAACTCGAAGGTCATACCACTAATGATTGTCGCGAGGTCGATCCAATATGGCTCTGTCTCTTTTCCGTATACTTCGGCAGCAACTTGGCGGAAAGCAAAGAACCGTTTGGCCCGGAACTCGAACACCATGTCGCGAATTTCCCGTTTCTGATGCAAGTGCGATTCTTTCCGCTGCATCGTCAGGAACAGCTTGAAACGCCTGAATTGCTCAAGCGAGACACGAATCAACTTCTCCAATTTCTCACGCGGAGGCAAACTCTCAGTCAACGTGTGGCGAAGCATCTCATACATCAATTGATGATAATGGTCGAAAATCGTAATCAACAGTTCTTCTTTTGAACGAAAAAACGAATACACGGATCCTTTGGCAATGCCAATCCGATCCGCAATTTCCTGAATCGAGGTATTATGGTAGCCCTTCTCCGCGAATAACGCGAGTGCGGTCTCCATAATCTGACTCTTCTTATCTTCCATGTCGCGTCCTCCATGCCTAATTGACTGGACATCATTGAGCATTTGACCGTCACGTCAATGACTGCGAAGTCAAGGAGGCAATCATTTAATAAGCTAACCATACCACACATGGATATATGAGTGAAATATTTTAGCAACAAAACATTTGACTTTCGGGTCAACCGGAATTATAGTATCAACATGTCATTTGGTTGACCGGAAAGTCAGCTGTGAAATGGATGCGGATAATTACGATTTATCGCAAGTTATCACTCATAGGTACACAACGGCTGCAGAGGAAAAAACATACTGAACGAAAGCAAGGTGATTGCGAATGACGATGACGAATGACCCCACCCGGTCTCGTCGCAACATGGTTTTATTCGGTCTTATTATGGGGATGTTCTTCAGTTCCCTTGAGCAAACGATTGTCGGTACGGCTATGCCGACCATCATTAAGGATTTAAACGGGTTTTCCATATTTGCATGGGTTACGACAGCGTATATGATCTGTTCCACTGCTGTTATTCCTCTGGCTGGCAAGCTGGCTGACTTATTCGGAAGCCGCTTTATTTATTTGATCGGCTGGCTTATCTTTGTCGTCGGTTCTGGGCTATGTGCGACAGCCACTACCATGGAGCAATTAATCATTTATCGAGCCATACAAGGGATTGGCGGCGGGATGCTGATGCCGATGTCGCAGACGATCATCGGCATGATGTTCACTCCGGAGCAGCGCGCGAAGTGGCAAGGCATCTTCGGGGCGATTTTCGGTCTTAGTTCCGTGATCGGGCCGTTCTTTGGCGGATTTATCGTAGATAATATTAGTTGGCATTGGATTTTCTTAATTAATGTCCCATTCGGATTATTATCGACCGTCCTTATCTTTATCGGGATGAAGTCCGTGGATGCTCCGCGGGACAAGAGCAAGAAAGTGGCCATCGACTGGTTAGGTATTTTCACACTCATTCCAGGTATCGTGCTGCTTCTGCTCGGGTTGTCTTTGAATCACGACAAATATGGTTGGACTTCGGCAACGAGCATACTTACCTTTGCCGGCGCGCTGCTGCTGTTCGTTCTATTCGTCTTCGTAGAACGTCGGGCACAAGAACCGATTATCGAGATGTCCCTGTTCAAGAGCCGCGTATTCAATGTATCCGTCGCACTCGGCTTTCTGGTCGGTCTCGGCATGTTCGGCGCCATCATGTTCGTGCCGATGTTCATGCAGGGCGTGCTCGGCGTGACACCGACGCAGGCCGGTTCCACAATGACACCGATGATGATTGCGCTCATTATTGCGAGCGTCCTCGGCGGCCGCCTCGTATTGCGCATGCCTTATCGTTCGGTAATGGCCGCGGGGATGCTCATCACTTCCATTGGCTTCCTGCTGATGAGCACGATGGGCGTCCATACGACGCAGATTACCGCTTATAGCTTCATGATGGTGCTCGGCTTCGGGATGGGGCTTGTAATGCCGATTATTACGATTGTCGTCCAAAATGCGTTCCCGCGTGAAAAGTTGGGCACCGTTACCTCAGCGACGACCTTCTTCCGCTCTATCGGGAGCACAATCGGAGCGACGCTGTTCAATGTCATCATGAATGCGGTCATCGCAACCAACATAGCCAAAGCCAAAGCGAGCGCTGATGCGATGACGCAGACTGTGCTGGATAAGACCGGCACCGACTCAAATACGCTGTATCAAATGCTCATTAACAGCGAACAAATTCCGCTTCCTGCAGAAGCAAAAACGAACCTGTTGGATACCGTCAAGGAAGCGTGGTCTTCCTCCTTCTCCACCGTGTTCCTGACCGGATTAGGATTTATCGTGCTCGGCATCTTCGTATCGCTGCTTATCGGCAACGGCCGTATCTCCCGTGACGGGATGGACAAGAAACGCAAGCGGGGAGCCGATGACGAGTCAGCAATGGATGGACATTCCCATCCTCAGGCGTCCGCTTCCAACTCATGATGAAAATCGGTCACCCTCACAATAAAGTCACGTAAGTTGTTCTCAGCCGCTCCTCCGGGGGCGGCTTTTTAATGAAAAATATTGGAGACGGCGCAGACATAAAAAATGCACCCCAAGGATATAATGATGTCTCTTGTGGGTGCATCTTGCATTTCGTATTTACTTTAGAACAGCTAAATATCGAAATTTACAGCTTATGAACGTTGACCGGAATATTCATCGTTTCTTTTACGCAGCCCTGCTAAGCCAATTAGTCCAAGCAGACCGAGCCAACCATAATTGTTTCCTCTGTTGCCATTTACAGCGTTAGTTCTGACGTTGCTTGTGTTGTAATTGCCAGTCGTGTTGGTGTTGTAACCACTATTCGCGTTGGTGTTCATACCGCCATCGTAACTGGAACCATCTACTGCAAAGGCTGGTACGGCGAGAACCATAGAAATGGATGCCATTATCAGAATAGCTGACAGTCGTTTTTTCAATTCATTCACCTCCGGTTAGTAATGTTATATCAGTTGTAAGATTCCCATGTGATGCAATCCTTATACGAACAAGTACGCTTTAAGGTATATTAAAAAGCACCCGTATCTCATGGGTGCTTTGGACTGGGTACGAGTATGTTATTGCTGAAGTCCCAATGCAGCATTGGCGCTTTGCATGTCGATTTGCAACTGTTCATTCACATTGTACGGATGGTAATATCCCTTATTCATCATATAGTTGGTAAGCTTTTCATGACAGGTGATGGCTGTATCTAAATGCGACTTTAATACAGTACGCACATCAGGCGTGGCTGACTCGGTAATGGCAACGGCCAGGTCCTTTATGCCGGACTTTGAAGCCAATAACATATCCGTTGCAATTACTTGATCGGATAATGTGCTCATACCCGTCAGGTTTTGAACGATTGGATTCATATAAACACCTCCTTTAAATATAGTTTGCTCGCGACAATAGAGCTTGATAATCCTGAATTGCTTTGGCCGAGTTTTGGACATCTTCTTGCATTAATCCCTGCAACTCTTGACATGACACCAACCCCATCATTGTTTTGGTTTTTGTCATGCAAACATTTTTAAAGTTCAAAAGTTCATGCACTTCCAACATTTCGTGCGTACCTAGTTGTCTGTTGTTCATAGCTACACCTCCTTGGCAATCAAGGATTATTTTGTGGAGTACAGTCGCTTATTATTCAGCGACATCCGTAGGTGTTCGCTTCCAACTCATATGTCGGAAAATGAGAAGAAGCCGCAGGCCGTTTTCACAATTTCTTTCGAAAACAACTTGCAGCTTTCTTATTGTTAGGATTTCACATTATAATGGGGATTCGATAAAATCGATTTGACGAGTTGGGTTAAATCAACTTCTCCAACCGTTCCTTGGCCGCCGACCACATTTTGAAGATTTTGCGGTAATTTGGCTTTATCATCTTCATAATAATAGGCAAGCACGCCTAAATGCTTCAGACTGAATTCTGAACTGCCGACGACCGAAAAGGTTCGTCCTCCTAAATTACCTGACAGCAGGTCGATTTCCCGCGTTCCATTATCTGCAATCTTTGCCTGCACGGCTTGAATCTTCCCGTCTCCCAATCCAATCGCTCTAAACTTCAAATTAACGAGCTTGCTTTTTCCGTGAATCCCGTTATATTTCCCTTTGCTCGCCGTAATGAGCCGCAACAACGCGCCTGTGTCGCTTTGATGCGCTAGCATTAATTTATTGTCGACTGCAACCTCTTCCAGACGGAAGCGTGTTTTGTCATATTGTATCGTAAAGTCTTCCGCATAAATATAATTCACATTATCGAGCGAAATCTGAACGTCGAACGTCTGATTCAAATATACAGCATAGGTAACCGATGTAACGCTCAGCTTAGGGCTGTTGATGGCATCTGGATTATATGGCTTTAACTGACTTCCCTGCTGAAGGTCAATCGCCGTCAGCAGTATATGCTTGTTGCTTTGATTGTTAACGAATTCAACCGTATGCTCGCCATACTCAAGTCCACTGAGTTCATATGCCAGTCTTGAATTATAATAATCATATGGAATATCTTGCAATGATAATTTCCCGTTAATTTTGCCGTCAACGATAACTGAAATATTGTCCGAAGTGTCTACATATCCATAATTTTGCGTAATGATTCGGAATGATGTGCCTTCAAAATTAAACTTGAATGAAGCATCCTTATTGGTGCTATGTTTTGCGACATTCCCAACCCACCAATTTCCTTCATAGGTTATTTCGGGTGACGTATACGAATATCGATCCCAGCCCTTTTCCGGATAATTAAGCGGCTCCCCTATTTTAGCAGCTCCAAACACAGTCGTTACAGAAAACACAAAAATGAGTACAAAGGCAAACAAAGACGCGGGAACTATTTTTTTGTACATACGCGATGACCTCCATATCAATATTTAATAGTCACCTAGTACTTTAATATAGATTTTCAACATTTCCCAAACAATACTTTCTATATATGTTAATATAGGTAATATTTAACATGTATAATTGTCGATATTTGCATGAACAAGCGAAAAAGCACCTCTCCTATGGAGAAGTGCTAATCTTGCGACAACCCGAATTCATGCAAAAAACAAGAATGACGGGTATTAGTCTCATTACTCTATAATTCGATGCTACTGCTTTCTCATATATGTCCGGTACCACAGGCCGAACACATACAATACCCAAATTTTGCGCGAATAGTCTCCTTGACCGTTCTTATGCCGGCGGAACATATCCTCGACCGACGTCAGGTTAATGATGTGATCGATGCCGCTGGAAGACAACTCTTCCCACATAATGTTCGCGCGCTCTGTACGCAGCCAATCCCGCATTGGAACCGGGAAGCCGAGCTTCGGACGATGCAGGACTGAATCCGGAATGATGCCTTCCATCGCTTTACGCAACGCGTACTTCGTCGTCCCTTCTGCAATGCGGTGTTGAGCCGGGATGCGGCGGGCGATATCGAATACTTTGCGATCCAGGAACGGCACGCGCAGTTCGAGCGAATGGGCCATCGTCAGCTTGTCCGCTTTCATTAATATATCTCCTGGCATCCACAGGTTCATATCGATATACTGCATGCGAGACACCGGATCAAGGTGCTGCGTCCGGTCATAATATTGGCGTGCAATATCGAACGGCTTCGTGAAGGATGACATTTCGTCTGCGCTTGCCCGCAACAGCTCTGTCTTCGCATCATCCGTCATAATGTTCGCATTGCCTAAGAAACGCTCCTCAAGCGGAGTCGTTCCGCGCAGCAAATAATTTTTCCCATAGAACGAGAACGGAACGGAACGCACAATATGGTTCATCACGCGCTGCATACCTTCCGGCATCCATGACAAGTAACGCAAAGAATGCGGTTCACGGTAAATGCGATATCCCCCGAACAGCTCATCGGCTCCTTCGCCCGACAGTACCACGGTGACATGCTCCTTCGCCAGACGCGCCACCTCGTATAATGCGATCGCGGAAGGATCTGCTACCGGCTCATCCAAATGCCAGATGGCACGCGGCACCGCATCGAAGTACATCTCCTGCGTAATTATGCGGTCATAATGCTCCGTGTCTATCTGTCTGGCCGTATCACGTGCAATGATCGTCTCATCGTTCGGACCTTCAAATCCGACGCTAAATGTTTTAATCGGTTCGATGGAGCGCATCAAAGTCGACGTAATGGTGGAGTCAATACCACTAGAGAGGAAGCAGCCGCGCTGTACTTCGCTATGCAGATGATGCTCCACAGAGTCGCGCATTACATCGCGGATTTCCTCGATAATTTGCGTCAGCGGACGCTCCACCGGCTCGAACATCGGGTCCCAGTACTTCTCAATGACCGGCTTGCCACCGAACGGAATCGTAATGTAGTGTGCGGGCGGCAGCTTGTGAATACCCGCATACATCGTTTCAGGATCAGGCACATATTGAAACGTCAAATAATTATACAAGCCGTTCATATTCACTTGACGCGGTACACCCGGTACGGCCAAGAGGCTCTTAATCTCCGAACCGAAGAGGAACATCTCTTCGTTCATGAAATAATAGACCGGCTTGATGCCGAAATGGTCGCGCGCAATGAATAGCTCCTGCTTGTTGCGGTCCCAGATCGCAAACCCGAACATGCCGCGCAGATGATTCACGCACTTGGAGCCGTGCTCTTCATATAGGTGAAGAATAACTTCCGTATCGGTATGTGTCTTGAACTGGTGGCCGCGTTGAATCAAATCTTCGCGCAGTTCCAAATAGTTATAAATCTCACCGTTGAATATAATCCATACCGAATCGTCCTCGTTGCTGAGCGGCTGTGCCCCAACGGCAACGTCAATAATGGATAGACGGCGAAATCCGAGGCCGACGCGATCGCCGATCCACAGCTTTGCATCATCCGGTCCGCGATGATGAATTAAATCCATCATGCTGCGGACGATATGTTCAGAAGGTTGTTGATCATGAAAATGATATATACCGGCAATGCCACACATCTGTTCCAAATCCTTTCGCTTATCAGCATAACGTAACGTTCATTGTCTAAGTATTTAATAGAGGTCGTTTACCACACTAGTATGAAGCTTGTGAATTCTTATTCATGAACAGTGGAAGACCCCGCATGCGCGGGGCTCGTCCTAGGATACATTATAAACGTTTTTGACGAAATGCGACACAGGCTTGCGCCCAATTTGTCACAATGGCGGAATTCGACCCGAAGTGGATGTGCGTATAGCCGGCCACGAGTTGAAGTCGATCCTGATACACCGCTCCTTCGGGCCGCTCTCCGGCCAATCCGCGGGAACGGTATGCCGGAGGGAGCGCTTGCGCCTCCTCCACATGAACTGTCGAATAATGGAACTCATGTCCGCGCGCTGTCTGCTCCATTGGCAGCAGGAAATTACCTGCTTCCCCTGTCACTTCACGGTAACCGAGTGCAGCCAGCTTCGTTCCCATGCGCGTCTCGCCTGGGAGGATGCCGATGAGTGGATAGACGCTTCCATCCGTTAACACAAGCCGCTCGGTCAGAAGCATATAACCCCCGCATTCAGCAAATGTCGGTGTTCCTGCCTCAATAACTTGGCGGATGGAAGCCAATGCGCGGCTGCACTTCGCTAATTCCGGCGCGAACGCTTCTGGAAAGCCGCCGCCAATATACAAGCCGTCGACACCATCCGGCACCGGCTCATCTGCCAGCGGCGAGAAGCGGACAAGCTCGAAGCCGCACGCTTCGAGCAGCTCCATATTGTCCGGATAGTAGAAGTGAAATGCCGCGTCATAAGCAAGCGCCAAACGCAGCGGCTCCTGAGTGACGCCGAGCTCTTGCCCTGCCTCTCGTACGGAAGAGAAGCTGCTCTGCTTGCTCGGAATATCGTTGCTATCCGCTGCGCCTAAGCTCAAGTCGTCCATGTTCTGCAACGGCGCTGACTCTGCGATCCGAACGATCTCATTCAGATCCGTATGCGCTTCGACGGCATCAGCCATACGATCGAACAGTGAGTCAAGCGTTCCCCGTTCGATGGCTGGCACCAACCCCAGATGCCGTTCTGGAACGGCCAGCTCTGTATTACGCAGCACAAAGCCGATCAGCGGCACGCCGCATGCGGACTCAATTGCTTCGCGGAGCAGCTTGCCATGCCCCTCACTGCCGACGTTGTTAGCGATCACTCCGGCAATGCGAACCTCCGCATCGAAATGTTGAAAGCCAGCTACCATAGCAGCAGCGCTTCTAGCCATGCCCGACGCATCAATGACGAGCAGCACCGGACAATCCAGCTGCTTCGCAACGGAAGCAGAGCTTCCCTCGTCGGAGTCTGCTCTACGTCCATCATACAATCCCATGACGCCTTCCATAATGGCAATGTCCGCTCCGTTCGCTCTCCGGACGAAGATGTCACGCATGCCATCTGGACCGCACATCCAACTGTCAAGATTGCGCGATGGTACGCCTGTCACTGCGGTATGATAAGTCGGGTCAATGTAATCAGGGCCGCACTTGAATGGCTGCACCTTCCAGCCATTGCGGGTTAACGCCCTCATAATGCCGAGTGTAATGGTCGTCTTGCCGACACCGCTCCCCGTTCCAGCGATAAGCAGCCTGCGTGCCGGACTTGGCCAATCTGCCGCCGTTCCCCCCACACTGCCCTTCCGTTCACGTGCACTGCGTTCTTCCTGAATTACATGCTCTTCCAAATTCAACGTCATCCCCCGTTTTCATTCCGTATGTTCTCATTGTACAAAAACTGAACATCTTCGCCAACCTGCACTATGTAGTACGTAGTAGAATGCAGTCGAATGACAAGTGTAAATTGGGATGAAATTGCACACCCTAATAGACAAGAAGACAAGACTACGTGGATTAAGGAGTGGATTGACATGTGGATTCCGATAGTAGGCGGCATCATTCTGTTCATCCTGTTGTCCATCTGGATAATTCCGCAATTTGCCGTTTTTCAGATGACGCGGATGAAGAGCTCCACCTATGAACAATGCCTCGATTTGCTTGAACAGCATAAGGTGTTCCGTAAGAAGCAGTATGACGATTGCGATAAAGAGGAGCTGTTCATCCGCAGCCATGATGGCTTAGCGCTGCACGGGTATTATATCGAATCATTTCCTGCATCCAAACGTGTCATCATCATCGTGCACGGCTATACGTCGGCACTGACCTGGTCCGCCCAATTCATGGCGATGTTCTTCAAGCTGGGCTTTAACGTTCTGCTCGTAGATCAACGCCGTCACGGCCAGAGCGAGGGGCAGTATACCACCTTCGGATTTAACGAAAAAAAAGACGTGCAGGCATGGGTAGATTGGGTCATCGCCCGTAAAGGGGAAGACTGCGCAATCGGTCTGCACGGCCAGTCGCTGGGCGGCGGAACCGTACTCGAGTATGCCGCCATGCACCGTCCACAGGTCCGGTTCATTATTGCGGATTGCCCGTATTCGGACTTAACGGAGCTAATCCATCATCAGGTCACGAAGCTCAATCATATGCCCGCTTGGCCGATTATGCCGCTCATCAATCGCTTGTTAAAGCGCAAAGCTGGATTCGAGCTCGAGGACGTAAGCCCCATCCGCGTCATGAAGACATGCAGGCTGCCGATTATGTTCATTCATGGCAGCAAGGATATTTTCGTTCCGACCTACATGAGTGCCGACCTGTACAACGCAAAGCCCGAACCAAAAGCGTTCGTGCTGGTGGATGGGGCCACACACGGTGTTTCCTATTGCGTAGATAAAGAACGGTATGAAGCTAATGTTACGGACTTTGTCCTGCAAGTGGTTGGAAAACCTCAGCCAGAGGAATTGGAGCAGCCCGCTTCCGCGAAAATGCCAGTATGCGATACACCACAGGAGCAGCTCGTCCCCAATGAAGGGAATTCGGTCTTGCAGGGTGCCACGTAAGTGATTGCAACCATGCAGACCACATCATGAGAAAACCTCTATCGAACTGCAAGGCATGACTCTGCAATATTAACGAAATGATCCGTTCGTGCAATGATGCGAACAGAGCGATTCGATTCATCGGCCCCTTTGTTCCATTCTCCCCTTTCTTCAGAAGGTGGCATGTCCAATGATAATTATAGTTAACTCCCATTAACTTACATACATCAGCCGCTTCATGCCATGGTATCTATTCGAAGCTATATACGCCTTGCCCTTAACGTTATCCTGCCTGATTATATGGGAGAATGGACATAAGGACTATTGAACGGAAGCCCGTCAATCTGTTTTCGTTTTAAAAGAAAAGGGGCTGACCCTTGGAACAGCCTCTCCATTTATAATTTATACTCGCTCTGTTACACCGAGAAGCAGTTCGTCATAGTCTGCCGCGCTCAAGCTATACATCGCCTCTGCATGTGCACGGCGGTCGGGATCGCAGTCTGCAATCTGCTTATAGCGGAATACGCGTGCTAAGGCCGCCTTAACCCGTTCGCCTTCGCCCTGCTCCTTCAGCAGCTGCATGAGCTCGAAATCGCGGATGCCGCGCTGCAGCCATTTGTAGCGCAGCGACAAGAGCGGCTTGCCGAGCGGACCCGGATAGACGAAGTTCGTATCCCCGGCCTTCCAAATCTCTGAGCGGTATGCTAACTTCTCGAGAGGATGATCCGGCCATACGGTATAATTCCAGCGCAGGAAGCCGTCCAGTCCAAGCTGCTCAACATACCACGCGACGAGTCTGCTCTCCAGCGCCGGTGAACCAAGGAACGTGTTCGGGCGGTCCGGACTACAGCAGACGTAGTACAACAGCGTTCCGTCAATCGACGGGCGCTGCTCCATCAGCCGCTCATGCTCCTTCACGACACAGTAGAAGCTCGGCACGTAATCGGACACGCCTTCCATTCCTTTTTCCACGAACTCGACGTGATTGATGGCGACTTTATACTTGAAGGTCGGCGCCGCCTGGCGCAGCCAAGAGAGCTTCTCATTGAAGAGGTCGTAATCCGCCGGTTCGTCCGCCAAAATCCGCACTCGCTCCACCCGTCCCGTAGCCGTAAAGTGAGCCTCCAGCGCTTGAACGTAGGCGCGCAGTTCGCTCTCCCCGCGCATGAAGCGGTATGTGCTGCTCGCTTCGTCATAGTAACGGACACGAATCGCATCTGATACGCCTTCGACCAGCGCACCATATCCTGCATGCGTGTCCTGCCAAATGTTCAAAAGGCCGAACACTTCGATTTCACGAGATATGCCGTGTTGCTCGCCGAGCTCTATATAGCGTTCCAAGGCGGAGAAATCGTAACGGAACGCCCCATCCGCCGCCTTCTGCACGGATACGATGCTGTATTCGAACAAGTCCGACGGGTCCCGGTCGTTATGGGACATTTGCCCAGACCATGGAACTTCGGAGACGACGACCGTGACGGATTTCTGCCCCAGTTGGCCCATACTTTCTAAATAAGCATCCAATACAGCAAAATGCTCTTCTGTCCAGAGGCCGGTGTTATATTTCCGCGCGATATTCGAGCTATGCTGCCACAAATCCAGATAGAAGCGGTAATCCTTCGCTTCAGGAAGTGTCTCTTCCGCCACGATCCATTCGAACGTGCACTCGCCGACACACTGCTCATCCTCGAACATTTGATGAGTGAACAGGCGGACACGGCCATGGTACGTTCCTGCCCTCATCGACTCTCCCGCTGGAAGTTCCACCCATACCGGCTGCACTTGGCGCGCTTCCGCCCGTATATGCGAATCTTCAAGCAGCAGATCTGCCTTCGGCGTTCCGTCGTCGTCCCGCATGAATCCGATCAGCTTCACGTCCGGATGAACAGATGCTCCTGCAATGGCAACCTCCACGCGAGCAATGTTCAGCGCTCCACCCTTCCAGAACAGCGTATCGGCATTCTTCGCGAGAAGGAACGGCTCGTCGCTCGATACCAATACTTGAAACGCTGCACTATCCCGCTTGCAGCTGACAACGCGCTGATGCCGCTTCTTCGCGAGTGTCGTATACCGATTCCATTCATTGTAGCTGCGCACTTCCTTGTGGAACATATCTGTTACGCCTACATACATCGTCATACCGTGTATCCCCCTTTTTACCGATTACAGAATGACTTCACGTACGAACAAATCCTCTGGCAACCGTGCATCCCAAGCTGCCGGAATCGGCAATCCGAGCACTGTCGCCACGACAGCTGCCGTGTCTTTGAACGTCAAGCCGTCCAGTCGGGCCGAACGGTTCACCTCTATGTTGAAGTATGGCTTTCGGATTGAACAGTATCAGCAGCATCCGACATTTCGTACACAGACAACCGTTGCAAAGACACTGTAGTAAAGGCAATCAAGGGATGCCCGCAGGAAACAGGCACCCCCTTCGCATTCATTTTTCGTCCGCCCCGGCCTTACAAGGAAGGCTCCGCTTCGAAGCAAAGTTGATTTCCCGCTGCGTGCAATTCAAACACGACGATGTCGTTGCGACCCTTGCGCAATATCGGCGCAGGCACGAACAGCGTCTGCTGGGGCCCCACTTCCCAATAACGGCCCAGGTTGAAGCCGTTGATGAAGACGACGCCTTTCTTCCATCCGTCGAGACGCAGGAACGTATCTTTCGGCGTCCCCTCAATCGTCAGCGTTGCTTCATAGAAACCCGGCTGCTCGCCTTCCAGCTCTGAAGCCGACGCATCGAAGCGCAGACCGTCGAGCGTCGCCAGCTCCAGATTGCGCACTTCCCAGTGGAACAGGAATTGCCCATTCAAGCGCACGCCGTGCGTGATGCCTTTGCGGTCATACAGCTCTGGACCGTAGTTGACCCGGCCCATATTTTCCACGAGAATGTCGAGCTGCGCGCCGCCTTCCGGAATGACGACCGGAATGGACTTCGGATCCCAACGTTCGACGACACCGACCAGCTTCCGATCCAGGAAGACAAGGGCGCGGTCGCGCACGTCTTGAATCGTCAGGCGGCTTTCCGGACGAGGCCCCGAAATACGCGTGGAGTACATAATAAAGCCGTAGTTCTGCCCGTATTTCTCCATCGGTTCCGGACATACACTCGTCTTCGCATCGGCCATCGAAGCGAGTGTGTCGAACAAGTTGACACGTCGTGACACCTGCACAGCGCCATAATCCGCTTTAGGCGTATTCGCCGGCAATTCACCTTCCGGAAGCTCTGCATACTTCCCAATCACTTCACGGAACGCATAATACTTCGGTGTAAGATCGCCTGCTTCGCTAATTGCCACGTCATAGTCATAGCTCGTGACGGTCGGCTCATACTTGCCGCCGTGGTTCGCCCCGTTCCAGAAGCCGAAGTTCGTTCCGCCATGCGCCATGTAGAAGTTGACCGATGCCCCGATGCGCAGCATGTCGTCCAGCACATTGGATGCGTCTTCGATATTGCGGGTGTGATGCTGCTCGAACCAATGGTCGAACCAGCCGTTCCAATATTCCATGCACATGAGCGGCGCATCCGGTTGATATTCCTTCAGCTTATCGAAGGCTTCCTCCACGCGGGAGCCGAAGTTGACTGTCGCCAGCACGCCTTCCGCCATGCCGCCTTGCAGCATATCGTCCTGCGGTCCGTCGGAGGTGAACAGCAGCACGTCTACACCGCGCTCGATAAGCATCTGGCGCAGCGACTGCAAGTAGGCATGGTCATTCCCGTAACTGCCGTATTCGTTCTCGATTTGCACCGCGATAATCGGGCCGCCTTGCGTAGCGAGCAGCGGCGTAAGTTGAGGAAGGAGCGCATCATAATAAGCGGCTACTTTGTCCAAATAACGCGGATCGCTGCAGCGGAGACGCATCTCGTCCTTCAAGAGCCAAGCCGGCAGACCGCCGAATTCCCATTCCGCGCAGATGTACGGGCTTGGACGAACAATGACATACAGTCCCACTCTCTCAGCGACACGAACGAACTCAGCTACATCCGCCATCCCTTCGAAATTGAACTGTCCTTCCCGCGGCTCGTGCATGTTCCACGCAATGTACGTCTCCACGCAATTGCAGCCGAGCGCCTTCAGCTTAAGCAGCCGATCTTCCCAATACTCCGGCACGATACGATAATAATGAACGGCGCCCGAGATGAGTTGAGTTGGCTTGCCCTCTACAAAAAATTGCTTGCCTTGGTACGAAAGCGTTGTCATGAATCTCTCTCCTTCAGTTGTATCATTATGTTCCTACATAGTCGTAAGGAAGAAATAAAAAACTTTTCATTGTATCTCCATGATAGCGTTTTTTTCGAGATTGAACATGCATTTTATTTACCTCTATATGCACAAATGTTGCAAAAAATGACCTGCATCACTCAAAAGTGTGCAGGTCACAGTCATTTTATATGAAATTATAGCTTATAATCAGCTTTTAAACACTTCAATTTGCGCTTTCAAACGGCTCGCTTGATCACGCAAAACGTCGGAAGAAGCTGCCATTTCTTCCATAACAGCCGTCTGCTCCTGCGTTGCGCTCGCCACTTGCCGCGTGCCCGCCGCCATTTCATTGACGACGGCGGCCATTTGCCGCGTTTGTTGCAACGTGGACGCGAACCGTTCCGTCTGTTGACCGACCGACGTCGCAATGTCATGCACGGCTGTAGACGCCTGCTTCGTTACCTCAGCAATCGTATTGAGCGCACGCGCAGCATCATCTTTTTTCCCGGCTTCCAGACTTACCGTCTCGACCTGAGCCGTAATGTGCCCCACTGCTTCCACCACTTGGGACTGCATATGGATAATCCGCTCGTTAATGCTGCTGACAGCTGCCGCGCTCTGTTCCGCCAGCTTCCGGACTTGGGACGCAATGACGGCAAAGCCTGCCCCCTGCTCTCCTGCGCGCGCCGCTTCAATGGAAGCGTTCAGGGCGAGCAAATGCGTCTGGTCCGCAATTTCACGCACCGCGATCGATATATCCCCGATCTGCTCAGCCTGCTCGTTCAACCGCTGTACCGAGTTAATCGAGGCTTGTCCGGCTTCCGCGGCATGCAGCATGCCATCGATGATCGATTTCAAAATATCTTCGCTCTCTGCCAGCGTGTCCAGCGTATCTGCCGTCATGCGCTCGGTCTCACCTGCTCGTTCCTGTACGGCGACGGCAGAGGCATGAATTTCTTCTACCGATGCAGCCGATTGCGCCGTCCAGGTCGCTTGCTGCTCCGCCCCATGGTTCATATCCTCCGCAGTGCGTGAAATATGCTCAATTTGCTCGGCCGCATGCGTCATCGCGTCGCTGAGCATGGAAGTATTGCGAGTTGTAATGTCTACACTGCTCTTAATTTCTACAATCATCCCTTGAAGGTTATGAATCATTTTACCGAAAGAATGGGTCAAGACCCGAACTTCATCCTGGAAGCGATAGGTAGGCAGCGTCACGCTCAATCGGCCTTGCGCCGCTTCGTCCGCCGCTTTCGTCAGCTGAATGAGCGGCTTTACAATCAAGCTTGCAGCCAACCATCCGAGCAGGCACGTCCAAAATATGCCGAGCATAAAAATAATCGCATCATATGCTATATCGCCCATATTCGGGGCAATATACGGCTTCAGTACGAAGATAAAGAAACCGCTTGTCGCATAGGTAACTCCAGATACGATAAGCATGCCGAACACCATTTTCTTCTGCAGTCCGAATTTCATCATTCTATCTCCCCCATGTGTTGATGATAACCCGTCGCACTCTATTCTTGTGGTTCGTGCTTACGCGCAAGGAGCAGCAATATCGTGATGAACAAAAAAGCAACGAATGCCAGAAGCGGTATCGTAATCCATCCGTATGCATCCACATAATCCGTATTGCAAGGGATGCCAGAGCGACAAGGCGATGTGTTGGCCATTGCAGGAATTTTTTGCACCATGTAATGATAAGTCGAAATCAATCCTCCGACTATCGATAACGGCAGGGCATAACGAACTACACTGCGGTCATTCCGGTAAGCGGCAATGCCGAGCAGAATCACCATCGGGTACATGAAGATGCGCTGAAACCAGCACAGCTTGCACGGCTCCCACAGTAAAATATCACTCATATACAAGCTCCCGCCTGCCGCGACAAATGAAACGAGCCAAGCGAAATGCAAGGCGTAACGCCGGATAACCATCATATAGCTTCCACGCCCCCATCCATTATTTCGCTTCGTTCAGCGCCGTCTCCACAAACGCTTTCAATTGACTGTAATTATCCCATTGTCCCGTAAATTCTTTGCCGTTCACGAATACGGTCGGCGTGCCGTTCACTCCGGCTTTGTGAGCCATCTCTTCATCGCTTGCTACCTTGCCTTGCATCGTGCGATCGTTTAAAGCCTGCTCAAGCTGGCCTGCGTCAATATCGGGCACGACACGCTTCGCCAAATCAACAAGGAACGGGACAGTTACCCAATCCTTTTGCTCACTTTGCTGGGATGTATACAATTCATGATGGAAGGTCCAGAACGATTCCGGGTTTTGGCGAAATACTTCTTCTGCCGCTTCGGAAGCCAGCTCGGATTTAGGAATGACCAGCTTGTTCATAAATGTAAACGTAGCCTTGCCCGTATCCACGAAATCCGCTTTTAACTTCGGATAAAGCTGATCCGTCCAAATTTTGCAGGCTGGGCACTTGTAGTCGCCGAACTCCACGATCGACACCTTCGCGTCCTTTGAACCAAGCGTCGGCTGGCCTTCAAGATTGAATTCTACCGCTGGCTTGTTCGCCATTTCGTCTGTTTTAATTTTCTCTCCTTGTTTATTTAACACAAAAATAATGCCGAGCAGTACGATAATGGCAATCGGCAGCATAATGAGAAACATGCGTTCGTTTCCTTTTTTACCTTTGCGTGATGATGACTTTGCCAATACATTCACCTCTTCTAACTTTTTTTCACCTAGTTTAAATGTACTGGAAAGCTCGTCATATTTCCATTTCTTTTGTCAAAAAAAACATTTAAAATCGTGACTTACGCCATTATTTGTTAACATCTCCCATGTTATATAGTTGTACCCTATAATAGGGATAGGTATTATATATTTGTCCTATAATCTAAATTCTGCCATACTACAATAATCAATAGGGACTTTTTGAACGACTTTACACGCGAGGTGATGAATATGCCGCCCCATAATGAATGGAAACCCGAGCTGTATGATGATAAGCTGCGCTTCATTTCCGTCTACGGCAAAGACGTTGTCGATCTGCTTCGCCCCCAGGAGGGGGAACGCATTCTTGATTTGGGCTGTGGCACTGGGGATCTTACTGCACAGATTGCCGCTTCGGGCGCTCATACAGAGGGTATCGATAAATCAGCGGACATGATTGAACAGGCACGCCGAAAATATCCAACGCTTCCGTTCATTTGTGCACAGGGACAATGGGTTGCGGACTACAGGCGGCTGCGCTTCTCTGCCTTGAAGCCAGGCTGACATGACGAGAGCTTAGCCATGTCAGTCCATAGCTAAGCTCTCTAACTTGTTACCCATGATGTCCCGCGTGAGGGCTGCTCTTGCTCCCAGCCTTCTTAGGCTCAATCTCAAGCAAGGCATCGATCTCGCTTTGAACGCTCGGCATTACGCTCCCTTCGGCTCCCGTAAGCCAAGCTGCATTATAAGGCCCTTCCACCGGCGTTGTAATGTACCTTGGCCGGACGGACTCGAGATACGTCCGCACATCGTCCGGAACTTGCCACCCGCTCATCCATAGCAGCGGTGCATGCTTGCCCAGATGCGCGAACGGAGCCTGTGCAATCGCCAACCATTCATCCCCCTCCCGCACGAAGGAGAAGTTATGCCCCGCCGTCGTAATGCCCCAGCCGAAGCCCGTCTTGTTATCTTTATACTTGGCGAACGCAATCGCTTGCTGCATCGGGTCCTTCCCTTGAATGCGCACGACTCTGCCGAACACTTCTAGCTCCTTGGCCACGCCTTCAGGCACCGCTTGCTCTGGCCCGATTACATACATGACCGCTTGCTTGCGCCGCTTCGCCAACGCATCGGCTGTCGCCTGCGGGATCCCCTTATTGCTGACGTAGAGCACCGGCTCCGGCATATGGGCAATCCAGTTGACAGCCGGCAGAGCGAACTTCGCATCATCTGTCGATGCAATGACGACCGATTTCGGCTGTTCCTTGTTCACCCGTGTATAATATGCATCGATATCAGCGGCAACCTTCGCAGGCTGATCGCCTTTAATGACATCAACCTGCAAACCGAGCTCCTTGATTTCTTCCGTGACGCTGGCATCTACATCACCGACCACGATCGCCTGCACCCCACCATTTTCTGGGGAACCTTTCGGTTTTAGCCGTTTTAGCTCAGATAGCGTTTCGTCAGGAATGCTATCCTTCGTAATATAAAGCACTGGTCCGTTATTCGGAAAATGAATTAAATCAGCTGCCGCCATGGCAATCGCCCAGTCGTCATTCGGTACGAGCACCACTCCATTCGGCCGCTGGTTATCGTCAGTCGCTGGCCATACCGTCCGTGAAATGGTTACAGCCGCTTTAACCGGGTCGTTTGTATTGACGCGCACCGTGTTCTTCGTTGCAATCCAAGGCGCATGTATGACTTGCTCATTAACAAGCGGTTCTCCTGCATGAAATGCCGCTTCTCCTGTGGAGGCAGACATCGTATCGGTGCAACCTGCCAGCAGCAGCACCGCAAGGATGCACGCCAATCGTCTGGCATAGGTTGTTGTGACGGCATATGCCCGGTTCGGCCGTTCCTCCGGCCGCAGATGTGCCGTATAGTCTCCCCGGCCATCGGTGCCAATGGAATTCATCGCTTCGCCCACTCCTTAACAGTAACAGTTGGTTTATGTTGTTAAGGTTGCCCGGCGATCCAACTTTTTACTCCTGATTGCGGTATCATTCCATCCTGACATATTTGACGCCAGCACTTTGTCGTCCTTGCAGGATTGCGCTAAAATAGCATTATTATGGACGCAGCGAAACGTACGAGAGGAGTAGAGATATGAGTGAATTCACTATAAAAGAAGATATGATTGCTGACGACATTGTAGCGGCTCAAGCAACACCAGAAGATACGAGCGTAGTGATGTCGCTGTTGGTACAGACGGCCGAATGGCTGCGAAGCAAAGGCTCTAGCCAATGGAGTGGACTATTGGAAGGTGAAGACACACATGATATGACCGGCGCGATTGCAAACGGAGACGTGTTCGTCTTCAAGCAGGGCGTTCAGATAGCCGGTGTCATCATGATGCTGCAGCAGCCGAGTGAATGGGACTGCTCCCTATGGGGCGAAGAGGGGCACGAGAGCAGCATTTATTTGCATCGACTAGCCATTCATCGCGCTTATTCCGGCAGACGACTCGGCGCAGCAATGATGAGATGGGTGGATCAAGGAATCTCATTCGCTGGCAAAGACCGGCTTCGCTTGGATTGCATCGCAAGCAATGATGCGCTGAACGCCTTCTACCAGAGTATTGGATATGAGTATAAAGGGAGCCATTCGAGCGGATTTAACATCTATGAAAAAACAACTTCCCAAATGTAGCTTCGCTGGCGAAAAAGGCCGCTGCTCCGCCCGTTAAGGAGGGATAGCGGCCTTCTATGCTATAAGATGCTTATTCGCGATCTTTGCCAAGCAGAATCGTAAGTCCGAGCAGTGTCACTAAGATGGTCGCGCCCATATCGGACAGAATAGCGATCCAAAGCGTCAACCATCCTGGAATAGTGAGCAGCAGCGCAACAATTTTAAGAACCAATGTAATGCCAATGTTCCAGCGGATGATCCGGTTCACCTTGTGGGAAATACGAATCGCAATCGGAAGCTTGCCAAGATGATCCTGCATCAGCACGATGTCGGCCGTCTCGACGGCGCTGTCTGTTCCTTTGCCCATCGCGATTCCAAGCTGTGCCGAAGCCAACGCCGGCGCATCATTGATGCCGTCGCCAACCATGGCGACACGGTATTGCTGCGACAGTTCCTTAATCTTCTCAACCTTCTGCTGCGGCAGCAGCTGCGCATACCAATCGGTTACGCCCACATTATCTGCAACTTGCCGTGCCGATTGCGCATGGTCTCCAGTCAGCATGACCGTATGCTTGACGCCTGCTGCATGCAGCGCTGCGATCGTATCTTTGCTCTCTTCGCGAATTTCGTCTGCGAGTCCGAACAATCCGAGCGGCTCTTGCGTATGCTCGGAGACGACTACGACGAGCGTCAGACCGCGCGCTTTCAGCTGTTCCGCTTCTTCACGCGCCTTCCGTACGCGCTCCGCGGCCTCTCCTTGCGGCGCCAATTTATCCAGTACGCGCTCGCTGCCGACCCAATACGTCACTCCGTCGATGATGGCACGGATGCCTTCACCCGGAACCGTCTCGCTATGCGACGGTTCTGGGAACGCCGCTTCGCCCTTCGCTTCTAAGTATCGCATAATAGCTTTGGCGAGCGGATGCAACGAGGCTTGCTCCACCGCACCGACTACTTGATAGAATTGGTCCGGCCGGTAAATCGATTCCGCCTGCACAGCGGGTTCCCCTTTGGTCAGCGTACCCGTTTTGTCGAAGGCGAGTGCTTCAATCTTGCCGAGCTGCTCCAAGTGAACGCCGCCCTTTACGAGAATACCGTTGCGGGCAGTGCGGGTAATCCCGCTCACAATGGCAATTGGCGACGATAGAATGAGCGCGCACGGACAACCGACAATGAGTACAGCCAGCCCTTGATAAAGCCACTTGTACCAGTCTCCATCGAACAGCAGCGGCGGCACGAGAATGACAAGCGCAGCCACAATCATAATAATTGGTGTATACACCTTCGCAAAGCGGTCGATAAACAATTCCGTCGGCGTCTTCGTATCCTGCGCTTCCTGAACGAGATGCAGTATTTTCGCGAGCGATGAATCCTCGTACGCCTTATCAATCCGCACCTTCAAGACGCCGTCTGTATTCACGCTGCCACCAAACACAACGTCGCCGTTCTGTTTCGATACCGGCAGCGACTCCCCTGTAATAGCCGCCTCATTAACGGCGCTATGCCCTTCAAGCACCGTACCATCGGAAGGAATCTTCTCTCCGGGACGAACGAGTACTGTATCGCCCATGACGAGCTGTTCAATTGGGATCGTCACCGACTGCCCATCCCGCAGTACTGTTGCCTGCTTCGGCGCTACTGCAAGCAGTGCTTCCATCGATTGGCGCGCACGCTCCATCCCATAGCCCTCAAGCAGTTCGTTCAGACCGAACAGAATGGCAACGAGCGTCGCTTCCTTCCACTCTCCGATCAATACCGCACCGGTCAAAGCTACTGTCATCAGCGTATCCATGTTGAAGCGAAGGCGGAGCAGGTTGCGCAAGCCTTTCAGGAACGTCACATGTCCGCTTAACAGCATAGCCAACAAATATACGGCGATAAGAACCGCGCTAGGAATCCGGCCATCCAACAAAAAGGTAGAGATAAATAAAATACCGGAGCTGCCGAGGAACCACTTCATCTTCTTCATATCTCCGTGGCTGTGGTCATGCCCGTGACCATCTCCATGTTCATGGCCATGAGCGTGATCGTGACTGTGGGCGTGTGAATGATTATGCCCCTCAGCATGAGAATGCCCTTTCGACTTCGAGCTTGCCCCAGACCCTGACTCGACAATTCTAGCTCCATCCGTTCGCAATATACGATTCACTTTGGCCATATCAATGTTGCGGCTCAGCTTCAGCGTGCCGCTGTTATAATTCAGGACGGCATTGTCTCCATGGTCAAGGCGGCGTATTTCCTCCTCCAGACCTTTTGCGCAGTTGGCGCAAGACAGCCCTTGCACACGATATGCGGCTCGTTCATCAGTTTGTTGTGGAATGCCCCGTGTCGTCATGGCAATGCTCCTCTCTGAGATGCTCAAGCGTCATCCGAATCAGCGTACTGATATGATGGTCATTCAATGTATAAAAGACGTTCTTCCCTTCCTTGCGCGACTTGGCGATGCCAAGCGACTTCATCAAGCGCAAATGATGGGACGCCGTCGCTATCGATTGTCCAGTCAATATCGCCATATCACAGACGCACAGTTCCTCACCCTCATCCAGCAAGCACGCCATTTTCATACGTGTCGGATCGGACAGCGCTTTGAACATCTGCGCCATTCCCTGTACTTCGTTATCCTCTACACGCCCTTTTAAGGAGTTAATCTTCTCCGTATCGTAGCATACGATTTCACATACGTCGTCTTTCACATGGTCAAGCCCATTCTCGTCAGACTTCATTATTTTCCGTGCAGCCATTTGCGTCACCTCACCTGTATATTGTTGTAAAGTTGGTTAAATATTAAGCATGTAAACTGAAAAGTGGAACTGCATTTGCAAGATAATCGTAAACATTACAATAATCAAACTAATGTTTGAATGTTTATATATTTGTAGTATACAACGACTCGTTCATAAATTCAAACGAATATTTTAATGTCATAAAAAAACTTTATCGGCACCTTACAAAAATGAGCGGCAGTGTTTGAATGCCCTCTGTAAAATTGTAGGGATGGGAACTTCATTATTAACGATATGTTCCGTTCATGCAGTGACGCATTCACACTGAAGGGGATTCCCCCAACCGTCCCTTTGCATCATTCTCCCCTTCCATCAGGAGACGACACAACCTATGACAATTCTGGTTCACTGTCATCATAATCGGCCGCTTATTGCCATGATATCTATACCAAACAGCATGTGCCATTTCTCTGTCATTATCCTCCCTGACTGTACGGGAGAGTGGATGTAAGGACCGTTGCACGGTAGACCGACAGCATGTTCTCTGTTGAAGGGGAATGAAAAAAAGGCGCATCCCCTCTTCGGCATCATCATTACCGACAGGATACACCATAGATTACCGTCTTACCGTCACTCCCTTTAGCCTTACGCTTGTCCGCTCACTCTGCTCCATACAACGTGCTCCAAGCTGCCGTCAACGACACGGCCTGCTTATCGTTAACCGACACATACGGATCATCCTGCACATAGAACCGCCATAGCTTGCTCTCATATTCTTGCGCATACGGAATGTTGATGCGCGGCGCACACACAATCCTGTCCGCCCCCGGCCATGTCCCGCCTTCCATCCACAGATCATCGCTATGCATCATATCTATGCCGTTGCATTGCTTATCGATCTGCAGCGCCTGACAGAGCTTTCCCGGACCGTTGCATAAATCCGCCGCTTTCCGCGAACGAATGCGGCGGAACTGCTTCATTCTCGCTTCATCGTCGTCCGTCAGCGGCGCGATTGCCCGGATAAGCACCGCTTCCGGCTTGTCCGTTGCGTTCGCCACCACGTTCAGGCAATGATACATGCCGTAAATGAAATAGACATAGGCCGTTCCACCGTCATGGAACATCGTCTCCGTCCGCGCCGTCCGCCGTCCATTATAAGCATGGCAGCCTTTGTCTTCAGGACCGACATAGGCTTCCGTCTCTACAATTCGGCTCCTGATGATGCCCGCTTCCGTCCTGCGTACCAGCACACTGCCGAGCATCGTCATGGCTAGCGTAACTGCATCGTGCTGATACGTACCACGGGTATACCGCCCATCTGGCGGCAGAGGCACAAAAAATGCCGCTCCTGTAGAGTCCTCTACCTGTCCCGCACCCCTATTCACCGCTTCCGTCATCTGTCCATCCCCCTTCCTTTTCCATACTGTTGCTTTGGTTTGGTTCTCCTTTTGTTCATGCCACTCGATTTCTGATGACGGCGCTAAACTCAAGAAGCAGAAGATGTGTCCTCCGACCGCTGTCCATATTCACATATTTCAAGGAATGCGCAGCGGCGGCAGCGGCGAGCATTCTCTGTCGGCTCGAAGGAATCTACCGATAACGGGCGGTTGATCGCCGGCTCCGCCAAATAATCTCTCATCAACTGAATGCTTGTGACCACGTGCCGCTCTAACTCCGCCATCTCTTCACCTTCGACCTGATCCTCGTAACATTGTCCGCTCAGCAAATACTCCGTTCGTATATCAAGACGTTCATACGGCACTTCGTACATCCGATGCACGTATAGACCATACAGCCTCAGTTGCGTCTTGTTCCGTTCGTCTTCCTGTCCCGTTTTCCAATCCACTATGACGTGCCGATTATCTTGGCGGAACATGAAGTCAAGCTTCACATACACTTTCGTACCCGCTACCTCGATCGTATTGAGCCGTTCGATTTCCAGCAAGCGAGCTTGCTGCTCCTGAACGAACTGCTGCAGGCTGCGGCTGCCCAAAAATCGGTCCGCAAGTATCGGAATGCGGCGTTTAATCGTGTCGGCCACATGGTGCGGAAGCTCGCCGTCATAATACATCTCATGCAGCATCGTGCGCTTCTTCGGCTGCTCCCGCCATGCCGCTTGATCTAATGAATCCTTATACGCTTGATTCAACAAGTTGCGCACTCGCCGCGTCAGCTCATCCGCTTCCAGCAGGCGTCCTGCCTGATTGAACTGCATCAGCGTCGTCTCCGCCATTTTATGCATCGCATCTCCAAATACCAGATACAGGTTCGTCATCTGCTTCAGGCGATATGCCTGCTTGGCTAGCTCCGGCGCATCGGCCAACCAGCCGTTATGCGCAGCATAATAGTGATAGTAATATTTGCGGCGGCACTCTTCGAACAACGTATGCCGCGACGGCGACCACGACCATTCCGGGTAAGGATTTCGCTGCACGGATATATCCACTCCTTTTATCGTTCACACGGCTTCCCGCAGCACCTTGAGCCTCTTCCGCGGTGAAGGAACGACTTCTTTGCATCTTGAATCTATTATACCGTCCGGTATTCGATTGTAAAAAACGTTCATGCATGACAACGATGCTGCCGGATAACTTCTATATGTCTGCCCTCTCCAATTCACCGGGATCAACGAAGCCGCTTACCCGATAGGGCAGCGGCTTCGGATTTGCGTGCTTTCAATTTTTTACCCATGCGACTTTCAAATCCATCTCTTTGATGCAGTCCGAAGTATCATACAGGTCGTTATTGACAAGCGGCGACACTGGGTAGACATTCATTCGCGCCGGGCTGTAAGGACGCAGCATGTGGGCCAACGCCTCTACTTCTGTCGTCTCACTGTTCAGCCAGGTCTCCGCCTCACTCTGCTCCAAAATCGCTGGCATCCGCGCATCAAATTCCGCAATCAGATCATTGGCCCGGGTCATAAGTAGTGTACAGGTACGGTACGCCTCGCCGCGCGAATCTTTCCATATATCATACAGTCCGGCCACTCCGAAGATTCCTCTCGTCCGTAGCACCGCACGCATCGGATAGCTCTTCTTTCCTTCCTGCCGCCAATAATAGAACCCGCTGCAAGGAATGATGCACCTTTGCCGCTCGACGACTTTCCAATAGGCAGAATTCTCATGCACCGCATAAATGTCCGCATTCAGCGAGTCTTTGCCCCAGAACGGGACCATTCCCCACCGGTACTCATCCAGTATTCGTTCGCCGCCTGTTTGCAGCACGACCGGAACCGTCTGCGTCGGGCTGATGTTGAACCGGTGCTTGTAATGGAACATCACTCTGTTAATTTGAAAATAATGCGTAACCTCCGGTAAATCCGCCGCTAATGAAAATCTTCTGCACATCCACATCATCCTCCCGTTGAAGAGGTTGTTCAAAAAGTCCCCTTTTGAACACACACTTGAATCGTATTGTTTGTAAAGAAAGGAATATTATTCAAGACAGGAGGGGTATCATTGCAAAAAGAAGCACAACCGCCGCAAATAATTGCGATGTGTGCTTCTTTATTTCGATTCCTATATCTTTCATTTGCTCAATCCATCCACTGGCTGCGCAGCGCGAACAATTCCCTAAGCTCGGTCGTGGACATCTCCGTTATCCATTTGTCGCCGGTGCCAATAATTTGCTCACTCAACGCCTGCTTCTGCTCGATCATATCATCTATCCGCTCTTCCAATGTACCGAGAGCGATCAGCTTATATACTTGCACGTTGCGGGTCTGCCCGATACGGTAGGCGCGGTCAGACGCCTGATTCTCGACCGCGGGATTCCACCAGCGGTCATAATGAAATACGTGATTGGCGGCCGTCAAGTTCAGCCCCGTTCCCCCAGCCTTCAAGGACAGTATGAACACGCCAGGACGCTCATTTTCAGGCAACATATCGTCCTGGAAATGCTGCACCATGCTATCCCGATCCGCCTTCGGCACTCCGCCGTGAAGGAAAGGTATTTTCTCCCCCAACTCCTTCGCAAGAACGGATTGCAGCAGTCGGCCAGTCTCCGCATATTGGGTAAAGATGAGACTGCGCTCATTCTCAGCCCTGAGCTCGGCGAGCATCTCCAGCAAACGGATTAGCTTCCCGGAACGTTCCGGTCCCGAACGGGCCGCCGCTTCTTTATTAAGCAGCCCCGGATGATTGCATACCTGCTTCAGCTTCGTCAACGCTGCAAGAATACGCCCTCTGCGTTCCATCGTCCCGAGCTGCTCCAGGTCGCCGAACAACTGCTGCAGCGTCTGTTCATATACGGACGCTTGCTCCGCAGTGAGCGGTACGTACACCTTGGATTCATTTTTCTCGGGCAGATGCAGTTGAATCTCTGGGTCTTTCTTCAAACGGCGCAATAGGAATGGCTGAACGAGCCGCTGAACGAGCATGGTCCACTCCGCATCTTGAGTCCGCTCGATCGGATTCACATACGTTCGCCGGAACTGTGACAACGTGCCGAGATAGCCCGGATTGAGAAAGTCCATAATCGACCACAGCTCGATTAGGTGGTTCTCCATCGGCGTCCCCGTTAAAGCGATGCGGTGCTGCGCGTTCAGCTTGCGGATCGCAACAGACTGCTTGGCATACGGATTTTTAATATTTTGCGCTTCATCGAGACAGAGTGAATTCCACGTTGTCATCCGCAACTGCTCGCGGTCCAGCAGAGCGAGCGTATAGGTCGTGATAACGACGTCGGCATCTCCAATCTCATTCAAGAAGCCAGCCCCTCTAATCCGAGTGGGCCCGTAGTGCAAGCGAACGCGCAATTGAGGCGCAAAGCGCTGCAGCTCCTTCTGCCAATTGCCGATAAGCGATGTCGGGCAGATGAGAAGCGAGGGCCCCCCTGCAGGCGCTTCTTCCTTCACACGCAGAAGATAAGCGATCCACTGTATCGTCTTCCCGAGTCCCATATCATCGGCAAGACAGGCCCCGAGGCCGAAGCGCCGCATGAACATAAGCCAGGAGTACCCTTCGGCCTGATAAGCGCGCAACGTCCCTTGAAGCGCGGCTGGCGCTTCGCACTGCGGGACCGACGAATGATGCTGCAGGTTGCCGATGAGTTGCTGCAGCTGTTCGTTCAGTTCCATTTCCAGCTGCATTTCATTGCCCCGCTGTAGCGCATCCTCGCCCAATTCCTCCTCGAGCCGCGCCCGCTCCGCGTTTAAATGCAGCTCCAGCACTTCGCCCAAGGTGACTCCTTCGCTGCCAACCTTCTTCATCATGCTGCGAATCTGCTCTACTTCTTCCGGATTCAATTGAATCCATTGGCCGTGCAGACGCACAAGCCTGCGATCTTCTGCAATCAGCGTTCGGAATTCGGCTTCACTTAATTGCAAATCCCCGACCGCCAGCTTCCAATCAAACTGCACCATATGCTCCAGGCCGATCATAGACACCGATGAGAAGCCGGCGGAAGAAGTTAATTTGGCTTTGAGCCGCGTCTTCATCTGGCGCACCCTCTGCCACCAGGCAGGTACTACTACGTGGAAACCCGCTTCCGCCAGAAGCAGGCTCCCGTCAGCGAGAAATTGCCATGCCTCTGTCTCGGTCAACCGCGTCTTCATGCGGCTGCTGCCTTCGTCGTTCGCCAGCCAAGGCAAAATCTGCAGCAGCTTGTCGACATCCCGCTTGAGCCGGGGGCCGATGAACGGAAGCCATAGTTCCGGGAACGAGCCGATGACTGGGGAGACTTGCTCTTCTGTCTCCTCATCAGCTTGTATGTCCGAATGGTCCATATCGCCTTCTGCTCCCACTTCCGCAGCACCTGTTGCAGCAGTTGCAACGCCTTCTGCAATTCCCTTCGCTGCCTGCCTCGCCTCGTCGCGGGCAGCCTCTCCCGCTATGCGGTCAAATTTGCATGCAAGCTGATGATCGGCATCATTCTTGTCTTGCAACAGCACATGCAAGCTCCAAGGACCGCGATCTTCTTCCGGTTCATCCAAGCGCAGCACGACACGGAATGGAGTGTCGTCCTGCTCCCATCTGATGGAATTCAGCCAATCCTGCTCATCCCACCAAGGAGAACGCTCTACAGGCAAGCGCAGAGCCTCTAATTCCGGTCTGGCACTTACTGCCTTTCGCCACAATACCGAATATTCATCACGCTGCTGCAGCAGTTCTGCCATCAGGCCGTCGAACCAATCTGACAATCCTGCACCATCATCCCCCAACAAGCGGGCTTGTTCGTGAAGATCAGTCCATTCGGTTTGTTCCGTCTCCGTCAATAGCAAGTCCCATCCGAACGACCCTTGCTTCCATTTGGTGTAAGAAGGTTGAAATCGCCCCTCGGCAACTATCTTCCCGTAAAGCTTGGCGCTCTGTGCCGCAATGCGGAGGCTGCCGCCCTGCGCCACTTCCGCCCAGCGAGCCGTAGCCGGCTGCGTTACCATCTCAAGCAGCTCTGATGCTGTCACCACGATTCCTTCTTTACGATCGTCCTCTTCCGTGCGAAGCATCGTGCCGTAGAAGGAAGGCGCGTGCCAAGCGAACAACATATGCTTAAGCGCCTGTATATCGCGCAGTAATCCAGTATTGAACAAAAAGAAGCTTCCATCCCCGCGCCTGCGGATTTCCACCATCCAAGACAACGCTCGTTCTATCATACAATCAGCGCCCCTCTTTTGATTTCCTCCTGCAGCGCCCTCAGGCGGGAGTAGCGATCGAAGAGACCGTCCATATACCGCTCCCATACGGAAAGCGAGTGAATGTTCTCATATAATCGATGCATGCGCTGCAGAAGATGCACCGCAGCACGGTAATGCTCGCGGCTGCGCTCCTCGATATGCCGCTCCACAGCTTGATGGTACAGCGGCAGCACCACTTCTGGCGCGGCACGCTCCACGATGTCCAGCTCTGAAGGCGCCACTTCTTCCGGAGAGATGCGCTGCAGCAATTGGATTTCCGCCCAATCCCGGTAGCGCTGCCGATCCAACAGAAAGGCAGACAAATAAGGATATACACCTGGCATTAACGTTAAGATAAGCGACTCCATTCCAGCCTGGTCCGGTGCCAGTTCATATACACACTCCCAAAATTCCCAATATTGCTTCATATCTTCACGGCGGCCTGACTGGCGCACGAAAGGCGCGAGCGCCTCCAACCAGATTGCGAGACGATCCAGCCGATTGTGCCGCACGTGCTCATGCAGATACATCCAATAACGCCCCGGCTCCTTATAATACGTCAGCTCGTTCAAGCGCTTTACCGCCTGCTCTTCGTATCCGAGCATCACCTCAAGATGAAGGAGCGCGGCACGGATGGCATCCCTCCGCCGCGGCCGCAACGCGGATACAGGAGCAAGCATCGTCTTGAGCCGCTCACAAGCTTCCTCCATCCATTCACGCCGATTGAGCACCGTCGACCATAGCACAGCGAACGGCTCCAGCCCGTCCACTGGCGATTCCTCTTCCGAGAAAGCAATCGCCTCAGCCATCACGCCCAAGTCAGATACATGCTTTTCGTATACAGACGGTATAGATGAGAGCACGAAAGATTCCGCCAAGGATTGCAATTGATTCAGGCACGGCGCCACGACTTCTGCAACGGGAGCATCCCTGCCTTGAATTCCCGTGGTGCCTCCATGGCGATAACGGATGGACAGCTGTTGAATGAGGAACAACAGCACATGCATGTGGTACAAGGGCACAACCGGCTTCGGCAGCACGTCGGCAGCACGATACAGCTCCTCCTTCGTCCATTTCACAATGCCGGTTACTGGCGAATGGAAGTCGGTGAATGCCTTGCCATACTTTTTATGAAAAAAATCATGCCATTCCTTGGCCGGAGCCGACGGGGACAAGGCCATCTGCCTTGCCTGCTTGCGGCGCTCAAGCTCCGCCTTCTGCTCCGCCCGCTTGCGCGTAGCCGCTCGGTGGCGTTCCTCGTCGATATATACTTGACGGAATTCGGCCAAATACAATTCTGGCTTGCCGCCGGTCTGCTCGCACAGCTGGAAGAACACGGCAGCCATATGTTTGCAATATCCACCGTCCGGACATGTGCAATCGCTTCGCTTTACTTGCTTCACGTTGAAGCGGACACGGTAGCGCTTCGTTTCATGCACCTCCGCCGTTATCCACTGCACCTTGCTTGACTTAACCTCTGCATTCACCTCTGCCTGCATCCCGGACACGGCTTGCTTGCGGTAATAACGCCAGCCCTGTTCCAGCGTGGAATAGCTGAAGTGACGCTTCATCTGTTCGGTTAAACGGTTGAATTCATTAACGGACAGTCCCAGTTGTGACAACCACAAGTACCTCCACTTTGACGGCGTTCTACCCTGAAAGCCGCATTCTATATCCTTTCAGTTTACACAAAATAATCGGAATATAGAAGAAAAGACAACGAAAAACGGGTTGTTGATTTAAATCAACAACCCGCTTGGATGAACAATTCCATTCCCAGCAACGTACTATTACAGAAATGCCTCACTTTTATTTGCGATTGTTACTATCCACGGCCAGATGAATTCGGCTCAGATTTCCCTTATTGTCGAATTTCGCAACGAGCGATGGCTTGCCTTTGCTCGCGAAGATGCAATCTCCCCAATCCGGGTCGATTTTCAGCTCATACGACTTCAAATCAATTCCGAACACCTGCTTGGCGACTGGCGTCACGATTTCCAAAGCATCCGCTTTCGATACCGCTTTATCTTTGCCATTGTTATTCTTCGGACTGATGACGAGCGCCGCTTGCCATCATAGTTCTTCTCCAGCGGATGCCCGAGCAGTTCCTCCGGCGAGAAGGTGACGGCAAAAGGCGTCTTGACCGGATTCTGCGTGTATACTGCAGCCAACTCCAGCTTCAGACCTTTGGCATCGCCGAAAGGAAGGAACGCATGACGGTAGAGTATCCGGCCCGTGGTGCCTCCTCCGCTGCTTTGCTTAAGGAGCGCATTTTTGCTTTCAAGACTATAGGTCATGTCGTTAATACCGTCCCACGCCGCCACAACCTGCCCTTGCTCGTCCTTGATGCGGTACAGGAATTGCGGTCCCAACGTCCCATATTGGTTCCTCCAAGCCTGAGATTCGCGAATGTCGACGAGCAACTCCGACTTGCTCGGCCCATGCCGGAGCTGGAGAAAGTCCAGCTTGAAGCCAAATGGAGACTCATAGCGCTTGTTCAACGGAATGAAGTTGGTCGCGCTCGTTCGTATCCAGCCTTTCCAGCATATCGTTCAATGTGACGGCAAGCGGAATATCTCCGTCCTCCCCGGCTTTGAGTTGCTCTATATGTTCCTGCTCGAACGGAATGACATTTTTCCGCTGCCGCAGCAAGTTCAGCGAACAGTTGATCGCGATGCGGGTCAACCATATTTTGAAATAGTGCGCCTCTTTCAAGGAAGTAATGGATTTAAAGAGAGATACGCGTCTCCTGCACGACATCGAGCGCATCCTCTTCGTTCTTCACGTACATGTAAGCCGTCCGGTAAATCATCTCTTCGTATTCCTGGAACAGCATGGCATACGCTTTGTCGTCCCCTTTTTGCGCTTTCCTCACCAGCTTATCGGTATTCATAGCTACGATGACGTCTCCTTTCCCTTTCCCCGTTAGAGGTTATTCAAAAAGTCCACTTTTGATCACGAAGTATCTCAAGAATGCCATTCGACATCGAATCTTGCATTCACTCTCGAAGAGCTTATGCTTCTGAAGCATGTTTCCTTTGGAAACATTTCAGGTGCTCATGTAGCCTCACATACACTCCGCTCCTCCTTCTTCAAGTTCTTGCAACCTTCTCGGTGCTGAAAAGTGATCTTTTTGAATACGTACTATTAGACAGACGGCGGTCGGTTTTGGCTTTCCTTTTTTTAATTTCCTCATAAAATGATTCCGCTGCGCGTGTTCCGCACATGACAAAAGGCACAGCACTCGCTGTTACGCGAAGCTGTGCCCGTTATAATGATTTGTTGCCATCACACACATCATTGTGCCTCGATGCTACTCTATCGTGATACGCAAGGATGCTTTTTTGCCGCCGTATGTAAATGTAATGACGGCCTTGCCTTTGCTCACTGCAGTGATCGTGCCCTGATTGGCGGTTGCTTTCCCATTTGACTTGGCTTGGGCGAGCGACGTTACATCGGTGCTGTTCCCACTGCTGGACACGGCCTGTACCCGATAAGTAGTTGTTTGATACGGCGCGAGCTTTGAGCTCGATGACGTGACCGTCAATTTCTGCAGCTTCGGCGTGACCTGAACCGGAATTTCAAACGTGCGGTCACCGTAAACGCCGACGATTTTCGTCGTGCCTTCCGTCAGGCCCTTAACGTTGGCACCCGTCACTTTAGCGATTTTCCCATTTCCGGACGTCCATGTGACCTTGCTCGCAAGCGATACCTTTTTGCCGTTGGAATAGGTGCCGATCACTTTGATAGGCTTGGAGGCTCCGGCTCCGATAACGAGAGACGTCGGTTGAACCTCGATGCCCGTCAAGCTCTCCTGCAGGCTGACAGGCAGCGATACTCCCTTTCCTCCATAATACAGTTTTACGCTCGCACTGCCCTTCGACTGACCTGCCGCCGTAACGGTGCCATTGCTCACTTGAATGCCCGTACCGGAAACTTTAGCAGTCACCTGCGATGAGACATCCACCTTGCGCCCGCCTTCATAAATGGCTTGAACGGAATAAGCGGCTGATTTACCGGGTGTCAGAACCAGCTTCGCAGGCGTTACAGTTAATTTTTTAATCTTCGGTGTAATCTGCACGGGAACTTCGAACTTTTGCTCGCCAAAAACGCCCGTCACGGTCGCACTGCCTTCTGCCACTCCTTTTATCGTAGCGCCGCTTACCCTCGCAACTTGCTCATTTCCGGATTTCCATTGGATTTTATTTGCGATCGATACTTTCTTGCCGCTGGAGTAATAACCCATTACTTTAATCGGCTTGGAGGAGCCCACACTTAATGTAACGGAAGATGGCTCCACCCCATACTCCACGAAGTCCTCTTGAATGCGTACGGGAACGGTAACCGTCTGATTGCCGTATGTGCCTTTCAACTTCGCAGAGGCCCCATATCTGCCGCTCACCTTGCCTCCAACGATAGTCAACACGTCTGAACTGGACTGCCACGTGATGGATCCGGTAACGTCTTCTATTCTGCCGTCCTTATATACAGCGTTCACCTTCGGCACGTCGGCTTCCTTGCCAATGACAAGATATAGGGATTTGGCTTGAGCCTTCAATTTAAATGAAGCTGCAGCTGTATTGCCTTGAGCTTGCATGCTTGCCGGCCATAATATGGTAAGGATCAGTATGGCACATGCGAATAGCAAGATGAATCCGCAGCGGCGTTTGCCTGGTTCAAATACTAACTTCATAAGTTTCTCCTCTCTCAACTGCCTAGCTGAATAATTTGATTCTCCGTTCCGATGCCTAACAATTAGATTTTCTAAACAATACGAAAGGTTCACATCATTTAAAAAGTCTCTATTCCTTATAACGGCTGTTGATGAGAAAAAGTGTTGCTTTTTGATGAAATCGGGCAGTTCAACCTAGTACAACCGCTTTCGCACACGCCTCGATGCACATTAAATTCTTCCATAAATACCTTACCAATATTTACATTAATATTGAGAACGGTTACCATATTCACTTTTTTCTCCAGATACCGATAAATACTTTTGCCACAACATGATCTTCATTATCTTTTCATCCTAGAGAGGAGTTACCACTCATTATGAAAAAGTTATTTGACCGTTATAAAGCATCCTTGACCAAACAGATGTTGCTTCTTCTCATTGCACTTGTCGTCATTCCTTCTGTTGTACTAAGCTATACGTTGACCCATCTAGCCCGCAACCAGCTGGAGCACGAGCTGCTGTCCCAAGTCGACGAGGTTACCACGATGATGAACCAAGTGTTTAATGAAACGCAACAAGATTTCTCCGTTACGATAAGCAGTCTTGCTGACCTTAGCATTCCCCCTGGGCAGAACCGCGACACCTACATATACGACCGCATTCGCAACGTGGCGAAAGATTCGGATAATGTGCTTGCCGCATTCGTATCTTCAAAAGGGAACTTCTACACCTCTTCCGAAAATGCAAAAACCGACTATGATCCGACTACACGCGGTTGGTACAAACAAGCCATGAAACAGAAAGGGCAGCTGGCCATGACGGATCCTTATATTGACGTCATGAGCGGCAGCTATGTCATTACCTTTTCCAAGACAACAGCTGACGGCTCCGGTGTAGCTGGCATCGATGTCGCGATCGATAACTTGAATGAGATGGTCGGCTCATTCACGATCGGAGATCGGGGATATGTAAGTTTATTCGACCGCAACAATGTTACGATGTCCCACCCGCACTTTACGAAGGGTGAGCCCGTGAAGGGCGAACAATTCGAGGACATGCGCAAGCAGGAACAAGGAACGTTCATGCTCGCGGGTGAAGGCCGCAAGGAATATTATAGCTATGACAAACGGAATGCTCTCGGATTGAACGTCGTCTCTGTCCTGGACTCGAGCGAAATTGCAGAGAAGACGAGCAAGCTACAGTGGATTGCAGGCTTGTTTATCGCCCTTTTGCTCGGACTGATCGGTTTGTTTATCTGGATATTTATGAAGCGGATGATCGTGCCGATTATGCGCTTGAAGTCGGTGACTGACACCGTCGCTCAAGGGGATCTAACCGTTCGTGTCGCAGAGAAAGGGCGAATCGATGAGATCGGCCAGCTTGAAGCCAATTTTAATACGATGTCGCAATCGCTGTCCGATGTGCTGATTGAAATTAGCACCCACTCCGAGCAAGTGTCTGCTGCATCACAGGAGCTGTCCGCCAATTCGGAGCAGAACGTCAGCACGATCGAACAGGTGGCCGCCTCCATGCAGGAAGTATCGGCGAAGTCCTCCGATATGAACAGCAGCGTGCAAGCAGTCAAGCAGACTTCGGAGATTACCCGTAGAGAGCTGGAGAATACGCTCCGCATCGTACACGCAAGTACGGAAGCGTCGCAGCATATCAATGAATTGGCGAATACCGGTGAGGAGGCGCTCAGCGCGGCCAAGCGGCAAATGGTTGCCATACTCGACCATTCCAACCGCTCCAAGGCAGAGACGGAGACCTTGAACCAAGTGGCCGAGGAAATTAGCGGCATTACCGGCTTCATCCAAGCTATCGCCTCGCAGACGAACCTGCTCGCTCTGAACGCCGCTATCGAGGCTGCGCGAGCGGGCCAAGAAGGACGCGGCTTCGCTGTCGTCGCTCAGGAGGTGCGCAAGCTGGCAGACCAGGCGGGAACCGCTGCCAGCAAGATCGCATCACTTATCGGTGATATACAGGAGCGGGCCCGTCTCATGCTGCGCCGCATGGAGGAAGGCGTGGAGTCCGCCTCAGCCGGAAGCGAGCTGACGCAGTCCGTCGAACATTGCTTCGCTGACATGTACAGCGCAATTGCCAACATCGACACGCAGCTCGGGCAGGTAGCTCACGTGGGCGAGCAATTGTCGCTGTCCAATGAAGCGATGATTGTCGCTTTCGACGAGGTCAGCGTCATGAGCCACGATACCGCCAACGAGATGGACATGGTGGCTGCCGCCAGCGAGGAGCAGAACGCATCGATGGAGGAGATTGCCGCATCGGCGATTCATCTGTCGAGCATCGCCGAGGAGCTGCAAGCATTGGTTGCAGGCTTCAAGCTAAATATGGAGCCGAACGGCAAACGATAATGCCTGTGGCAGACGGGCAGCTTAAAGAAGAGGACGTAAGGATATATTCCTTACGTCCTTTATTTTGAGTGATTCCTGCCTGTTCGTTATTGTATTTTGATACTCGTTGTGCCGAACTTTTTCACTTTCACCTTCACGCTATACCGGATGGATGCATCAGCGAAGATGTCATCCCAATCCCCTTTTATTTTTTCCACACCCGCGGATATTGAATTCTCACTTGTTCGCCCAGTCCGATGACATCTGCGCGATATTCCTTCTGCACCTTGTGCAGCATCTTGCCTATCCGCTGCTTCACCCGCTTGACGGTATCCGCCTCCACCTGCCTGATGAAGCGGTTGTCGAAGTCATTCCCGCTCGTCCATTGTTCCCCGATACGGCCATCCGATTCAATCTGCACATCGAAGGAAACGCGGTTTCCATTTACATGGGGGCGAATCTTGCTCTTTAACGACGTGATTTCGTATACGATCACCTTTCCGGTCCGTGAGTCGTATGTTTTGGCAACGCCCTGCCCGCACGAGATAGTCCTTCCAATCCTGAGGACGATATGGAGCTGCCAGACTAATGTAAGGCACCCCGAAGCTCTTCAGCTTGACCAGATGACTGCACAGCATCAAGAAGAACAGCACTACCCCGTACAGTCCGAATACGGCTGCGAAAATCATGGCGATGAAGCGAAGAATCCTTAACGCAATACCTGCATTGTACTGGGGAATCGTGAACGAGGATATAGCGGTAACCGCCACTACAATAACCATGATAGGACTGACGATCCCGGCTTGTACCGCGGCTTCCCCGATAACCAGCCCGCCAACGATGCCAATCGTCTGACCGATGGGCTTCGGCAGTCTGAGTCCCGCTTCCCGCAAGATCTCCAACGCCACTTCCATAATGAGCACTTCAATCAGCGACGGAAATGGCACTCCCACCCGGGTATCCGCAATCGAGAGCGCCAGCTTCGTCGGTATCAGCCCCTGATGAAACGAGATGAATGAAATACAACGACGGACCGAAAGTGGAAACAAATGCGCTGATGACGCGATCAAGCCGTTCCGTGCTCTGAACTTGCGGAAACGGAGACAGGAAATTGTCCTCAATAAACTGTTCAATGTATCCGGTATCTTGGATATCATCAAGGTTATCCGCTCAATTCTCTCGCGAACCTCTTGGACCAATTTTTCATCGGCAATATCCTCGACGTACGCTATAACGAGTTCCTTCGTAACGCGTTGCCCGACACGGAGTTGGGTTATGGTCAAGTTCGTATTTTCACCACGTTGCCGCAATAGCGTTGTATTATCGCAAATGCTCTCGTTAAAGCCAAGCCGGGGGCCCTAACCAGTATCTCCGCTGGCGGTTCCTGCGCGCTGCGCGTAATCTCCTTCCTCGTGCCGAGAATAATGACCTCCGGGCTGTTGTCTAGAAACAACGCGGTATGACCCCGCAGCAATTCGGTTGATAAATCGGCTAAGCAATCGACTTCTTTCAGTATGCCGACGGACAATACAGCTCTGTACCGCTTGTCGACTCTGACTCCATCTCCAGAAGAGTTCTGTTTCTGTCCTAGGTTCTATTCCAAGATCCGATCTAAGTCTGTATCTCAGTTTGTATCTAAGTCTGTGTCTAAGTCTGTATCTAGGTCTGTGTCTAGGTCTGTGTCTAGGTCTGTGTCTAGGTCTGTGTCTAGGTCTGTGTCTAGGTCTGTGTCTAGGTCGGTGTCTAGGTCTGTATCTCAGTTTGTGCTCTGGGTTTTGCTATTCTAATATTGCATCTAAGCTGCCCTGCCCAAGTTGGTTTACTAAGTTGATTCGCCTTCTAAGCAAAAATCTGTTTCTGAGCGTGTGGGAGAATGAGTAAAAGGCGATGAAGATGAGTACGGTAGCTAGCGAGCTGGCGGGATGTTATTTGATGTTTATAACCTCTAACGGAGTGAGATGTGACGAGCGACAGAGCATTCATTGGAAAATGTACAGTGGTTTCCCCTGCTTTAAACTGGTAATCTGCATTCCATTGGAAAACCTCCAGTCAAATCGGGCGGATTTCTGTTTTTCAGCCTTGTTGGGCGGATCTGGCTGGATGGAATCCAATGACTTTCATACAAGACTCGCATTCGTCCCCGTCTCATTGGACAAAATCCAATGAAATCAAGAAATATAAAGATTCGCTGAAGCTAGGGGCTCAGATGCATCCTAGGTTCTATGCTCATTGTGCTCAGCAACAGACTTCCTTATCTCAACAAGTCGAACGGCAAAAAAGAGCATACCCGCAGCGGCATGCCCCTTAAATAAAGCTTTTATAATGCTCTATACCCTAAGCTCTCTGTACTATAACGCGACCGGCTGGCCCAGCTTCACGGATTCATACGCCGCAAGCGCCACCTGCGTCGAACGCAAGCCATCCTCGCCCGTGACCGGCACCGGCTCGCCCTGCAGCAGCGCGCGGACGAAGTCCCTCACCATGTAAGCATCCATGTCGTCGCCCCAATACGTCCACAGTCCTTTGCCCGCTTCATCGCTGTACAAATCGTTATGCTGCGCGAAGCCATCGACGGAGATAACCCCTTTCGTGCCGACAATCTCCATCGTCACATCGCCCCAAGTCGGGAACGATTTCGGACGCGACCAACTCGTATCGAGTGCGGCAAAGACGCCGTTCTCGAATTTGATGTGAACCATGCCGGCATCGTCCACCCCAAGGTCCTCTTGGAACAATGTAGCCGCATAAGCGTACACTTCGGTCACCTTGGACTGCAGCAGCCAATTCATCAGATCCATAACATGCACCGTATGGTCCATGACTGCCCCCCCGCCGGACAGCTGCTTGTCAATGAACCAGGAGCCTGGATTGCCGCCGTGATTCGTGCCTTTGATGGCGACGATATTGCCAATGTCGCCCCGCTCCACCGCTTCCTTGGCGCGGACAACCGCCGCCAAGTACCGGCATGGGAACGCTGTCATTAGTTGAACGCCGTTGTCCCTGCAGGCAGCAATCATACGCTCCATCTCTTCCAGTGTCGTGCCGAGCGGCTTCTCGCAGAGCACATGCTTCTTAGCGTTAGCCGCATCGATCGCCATTTGCGCATGATGCGCATTCTCCGAACAAATAACGACGGCATCCACGTCCTGCGCGAGCAATTCGCGATAATCAGCAAAGTACGGCACCCCATATTCGCCGACGATGCTGTCAACGCGGCTGCGCACCTCATCGGCAATTCCGACGATTTGCACTTCAGGTATTTGTCTCAGGCTATGAAAATAGCTGTACGCATGTCCGTGCGCGAAGCTAATCATCCCTACCTTCAATCCTTTCATGTCACGAGCCCTCCCCCATTGAATTGCGGTTGCTTACAACAGAACCGCCTTGCCGGTGCGTATCGATTCCTGAGCAGCTGCTGCGATTTTGAGCGCCCTGCAAGCATCCCGCGCCGTTACAATCGGCTCAATGCCATCGCGAATGCAACCGATAAAGTGCTCCAGCTCCACTGTGTACGGATTGCGGTATCCCGGACTTTGCGGAATTTCAACGAAATTGCCTCCGTCCGCCTCCGCTTCGCTCTTACGAATTTGCAGCGATTGGTTCTTCAGGCTATCGCTCTGTACCAGTCCTGCAGTACCGGCGAATTCCGCCGTATAGTGAAACGATCCGGGATATCCCCAGAATGCTTCCAAATTGGCAACGGCGCCGCTCTCAAAGACGAGCGTTACTAACGCATAATCCATGTCATCATCGTATTTGTTCATGGCGTATACCGACTTGACCTCGCCGAGCGTCCAACGCATGAAGTCGATGTCATGCACCATCAAGTCAACGATGACGCCGCCACTTTTGTCCGCTTCCTTGTACCAGGATTTGACGTTGCCAGGGTGAGCGCCCACCCGTTTCGCGTTCGCGACACCGACTTTGCCTATCTGCCCGGCATCTATTTGATGCTTTATTTGCGCATATTCCGGGAAAAAGCGCACCACATGTCCAACGAACAACTGCACTCCGTTCGCTTCGCACACGCGGACCATCTCCTCGGCATCCTCCACATTCAGCGCAATCGGCTTCTCGCAGATGACATGCTTCCCCGCTTCAGCCACTTTGATGACAAGCTCCTTGTGCAAATAACTCGGCACCGCTACACTAATAATGTCAGCGTCCACGGACGACATCATCTCATCGAACGAGGTGAACGCAGACGTTCCCGTCTGCCGCGCCAACGATTCCGCTAACTCGGGCACGATATCGCATACGCCGACCAGCTCGACGTTCGGCATTTTTGCAAACTCAAGCGCATGCACGTGCCCCATGCCTCCGCAGCCAACAACCGCTATTTTCATATGTGACTCGCTCCTTGTCTGAATTCGACCTGCTAGAGCAATTCTATGCGCAGACCGTCGTTTCCTTCCCGGAACAAGTAAAATGTTCCACCTGAAGCAGAAAAAAAAACGAGTAGACCTTTGTCGTTGATGACAGGTCTACTCGTTAGCGGATGAGCGCATGCCCATCCTCATTCCACATATATTATTCAAAGCGCTTCATAATATCGTCCAGCAGCAAGTTTGCTGCTTTGATGCCTCCTGCGGTATTCCAGATCGTTTCGTTCACCTGGAATACTTGGTTCGTCTTAGCGACATTCAAGCTTTTGAAGACGGGGCTATCCATCCATTTCTTCGCATTGTCAGACACTTCCGTCTGTCCTTTCGATTCAGAAATCCAGTAGAACAAAATATCGCCGTCCATTTCATTCATTCCCTCTTCCGACAAAAACTCGGCGAAGTTGTCCTTGTCCTGCGAAGCCGGACGATCCATGCCAAGCTGAGCGAGCAGCACGCCGCTAAAGGTATCCTTCTGGTAAATTTGAACGCCTTTCATCGAGAATTTGACCACCGATACTTTCGTCGCCGTCTTCGAACCGAGCTTCGCTTTCGCGTCGGCCACACGCTGGTCGAACTCCGCCATAACCTTTTCGCCTTCGGCCTGCTTGTTCAACGTCTCGGCATACAGGTTGAAGTTCACCTTCCACTGACCGGACAGCTCCTCGGAAAATACGGTCGGCGCAATCTTCGCCAATTGATCGTAAATTTTTTCATGACGCACTTTGTTCCCGATAATCAAATCGGGGTTCAGCTCGAGAATCGCTTCAACGTTCGGCTGGCTCTCATAGCCAAGATCCTTAACCCCTTGCATTTCATCTTTAATATGATCGTGCCATGGCTCGCCTTCCCATGATTGAATGGCTCCAACCGGCTTCACGCCCAAAGCAAGCAATGCTTCAGTGCCTTCATTGGTCAAAATGACGACACGCTGCGGCGTTCCCTTTATTTTCGCTGCACCCATAGCATGTTCGATCTCCCGCACATCATCTGCCTTCGGGGCAGCGGTGTCCGCAGCAGCTGGGGCAGATGCAGATGACGGCTGCACCTCGTTCGGCTTGCTTCCACACCCCACGAGTACAAGCACTATAGCTGCAAGCAACATGCATGTCATTTGATTTCGAGTCAGACTAGATCCCCTTCTTCTCTTCATCTCTATAAGCCTCCATACTGTTAATGATAATCATTATCAATTAATATTGTATAGAGAAGCGCCCAGCTTATCCATACACTGCATTGCCCGTTTTATATGGAGGCTATTATCACCTGCATTGCTGCTGAAAATATTTCACGCTTTCCCGAATCATATGCGCCCGGCCGAACGGCCCCCACGGATCCCATTCGAAGCTATCCGGAACATAGACCCGGTTCTCTCGGGCAGCACGTAATTCCCTCCATAAAGGATTGCCCTGCAATTTCATCACATCATCCCGTTGGCTCCAGAGAATAATTATCCTTTCTGGGTTCAGTTCAACCAACTCGGAAAGCGCAATACATTTGTAAAAGGAGTGCGTCACCTCGGCTTCCGGTTGAAATCCGAAACTTCCGTAAAACAAATCATTGATGGCATGTCCGCTAATCCCTTGGATCCGCAAATCATTTTCATGAATACGAACGATGGTCCATTTGCCAGTGCGGGTTATCGGCCTCAATATCTCTTTAGCCTGTTCCTCCATGGAAGCGATGTTGCGGATGACCGCTTCCGCTTCCTGCTCCTTGCCGACCATCTTGGCGATATAACGCTGATAGCCATGCCAGCTGTCAAAGCCGTCAAAGCTTATCGTATTGGCAGTCATGTCGGTCCATACTTGATTATCTTGATTGAGCTTAAAGTTCATCTTGAGAATATAATCAGGCGCCATCATTAGAACTTCGCGCGGGTGAATATGCTGTTCCGCATTCAGAGGCTTCGTGCCGTGAAGAAGATGATGCAGATAGACCGGGAAGCCAGATGCCGTTGAGCAATAATTCGGAAAAGACGGCGCGGCGATTGGCTTGATGCCTAAAGCAAGCAAATGATCCTGCAGGAACAGCTTGCTCACGATGGCTATTCGTTGCCCGTATTTTTTTACATAAATGGTCGGAGATAATCCGGCCGATTTTTTGAAGACGCGGCTAAAATATAGCTCGTCTTGAAATCCGACGCCTTGAGCGACATCTTTAATAGAATGGTGCGACATGGCCAGCAAGTCCTTGGCCCGCTGCACGCGCACATTGGTCAAATATTCGCCTGGTGTCATCCCCGTCTTTCGTTTGAAGGCACGGCAATAAGAGCTCGATGTCATGCCGGCCATGTCAGACAGCTTGCCTACCTGCACTCTCTCCATATAATGCTGTTCCATGAAGTCAATCGTGCGCTGGATCGACTCATTCCGATTCTGTTTCTGTGATTCATAATCCGAATGAAGGACATAGAGAAGCTCATACAACATCGCCTGTCCACGCAGCCATGCCCCATGCCCCTGCTCCAGCATCGATTGCTCAAGCTGCTCCAACACAGATAAGACCGTAACTTGAGCCACGATAAGGAACGCAATAGGCCGGGATTCCCCATGCTGCGGATCAGCTGGCTTGATGCGAATATTTCGCTCCGGGACAGGCAGCTTGACTTCGATGTATTGCAACAGGAAGAAATGAACATCGTTGTCTTGCGCAGCACTTGCTTCGATGAGCATGCCAGGTTGAAGCATGAAGCATGCTCCGGGTTCGATATCATGCGGCGTATCATCGATCAACACGGTGCCGCTGCCCTTAGTTATATAACACAGCGCTACTGTATGCGGCCGGATCGGTCTTAGTCTGAAGCCTGCTTGAAAACTATGTCTTTTGCACGAAACAAGAGCGTAGGAGAATTCGAACGGTGCTCTCATCCTATTCACTTCCTAACCCGGGCGCGCCGGAATATACAACGTTCTTCCATCACTTAAGAGCTTCATCATATGCGCCTTCAATTATAGCAGCATCTTTTGATACGACGAACAAAATATAGTTATCTTTCATTTTTAACACGTGCTTCTCGATTAGAAAGTACCGTTTCTCCACGCTCTTTTATCTCTTCTTTACTCTATATGAAATGTAGGTTAAGAGACTGCTTTTAGTCCAGTCACACCGACGACAATGATAATGAAACTTATGGTTCGCCCAATGCTCTTTGACTCGTTGAAAAAAACCATATTTACTAGCACCGCACCGGCTGTTCCAATGCCAATCCATACGGCATAGGCTACACTTAACTGAAGGTAATTAAGAGCTGCGTAGAGGAAGGCAAAAGATGAACCGAACCCTCCAAAGAAAAGAACTTTATTTATTATATCCATAGGTTCTATTTTGGGAGTGGCAGCACAAATTGTGTTCTTTGAAAAGTAAAATTGGCGGGTGAAAATCTAGGATTTGTTGCAGGTGAATTCTACGGAATTATATTGATTGGTTAGCGCAAAACACCACTCCGAAAACTCGGAGGCCACTGAAAAAGTCCCTTAGTCCTGAAAGAGACAATTCTTCATTTTTTTGAAGAGTCTGTCTCTTTTTTTCGGTATAATCAAAGTATCTCATCAAAGGCTGGTGATCTCTGTGCTCCCGAAG
>NZ_JAMAWB010000034.1:0-60427 GCF_023713585.1 Paenibacillus sp. MER TA 81-3 | reverse complement strand
TGCTCGCCTCCAGTGGGACAGTAAGCAAAAAAATACGATTTTCATTCGTGAAATCTGAATGAAAATCGTATTTTTTGATGTGTTCACATTCGGTTACGTACAAAAGCCGTGTTTTTCAGTGGCCTCGCTTCAGGCAAGGGGCTTTGTTGTCCTCGCCCCTATTTCTACGCCTCTTTCGACTGCAGCGTTTAGCTTCTAGCTTCTGCAGCATATATCCAATCCCTGTGCAATCGTGCAGCGTGTAAATCATCCCCTCTTCGCCGCTCGATTCCTATTTTCCACTGTATGGGCCTGTTTTTGAACAAGTTTTACACTTTTGCAGATCCGAAATCTGCTTTGTTACTCAACTTGCGTAAAAAATACCTCCCTTGAGCGGACCTGAACCTGTCAGGCACGACAAAGGAGGTATCCCTACCTGCTTTCATTTTTTCCTTATTTTGCTGAAAAAGAATAAGATGAAAACTTCATATGATTGCGTAAAGCGTCCCATATATCAATGGTTTCCGATCCGACGGACCAATAAGCGAATCCGGCTATATTCCTCTGTTCCACAAGCTCGGATTTCACGGAAAGTGAACGGCTATCCTCTGTCCAGATGCGATGAGGCACGCCCTGTTGCATATAATCTGCTGTATACTGGCCTATGTTAGCATCCCATGCCATCTTGGGTTTGTGCGCACGAAGTATGTTTCCTTGCTCGGCTAGAGTAAGATCCTGCGCTGTTGTGCCGCTCTGCTTCAAAGACCAATCACGCGTATACAGCGGCAAGCCCACGATTAGTTTTTCAGACGGAATCATAGTAATGAGCTTATCGATACCACGCTGCACCCAAGGCAGCGAAGAAACCGAGCCAGCCGCCGGAGCTCCGTCCCAATGCTCGTCATACCCCATAAGCACGATGTAATCGGCATTGGTTCCTAAAGCAGCATAATCAAACGCAGCCGTCCAATCTGTTCCCAAATCCGGGGACACATCGACAGACAATACCGCTTGCAGAAGATGCAGCTCTGCGGCCAGCTTCGACACAAACGCTGTGAACGCCTCCCGATCCTGCGGATAGACGTTCTCGAAATCAAGGTTCAATCCGTCAAGCCCATATTGGCGGACATAAGTCGTCAATTGTCCGATAACGGCATCCCTTTTGTTCGAATCGGTAAGAACGGAATGGGTCAGATCGGCATTGAAGCCATTGCCTACCATAGCCCATATTTTCTTTCCATTCTTCTTCGCCCAATCGATAAGCTCCCGATCTGTATGATCCGCTACCGTCTGTGTCTTGTCGAGATAATACCATCTTGGGGATAGCGTGTTGACTGTGGACTTCTCGACACGAGCGATGTATTGCTGTGTTGTCAACTCGTATTGCCAGCCCATCTGGATGCTTTGTGGCGGATTCGCCTTCAACGCTGCCGACCAGCCCGGACGCTCCAGCGCTCTTGCCAAGACGACTGCAGTCTCCTGACGCGTCAACGGATCGTTCGGCCGGAATATCCCGGCATCTCCGTTCATTAGGCCGAGCTGCTGCATCGAGCCGACATAAGGAACGGCCCACGCAGCGATGCGACTCGCATCCTTGAAGGCCGGTTCCACCGGGGATTTGGAACGGGCCTGCTTGAACGCGCGCACGAGGACAGCTGCCGCTTCTTGACGGGTAATAGGCTGCTGCGGCTCAAACGTGCGTGCTCCCGTTCCATCTATGACCTGCAGCAGAAGCGCCGCCTGTACAGCTCCGTAATACCATGCACTCCGAGGAACATCGTCGAATGCGGGAATGTCGCTCGCCACCGGCTTGACGTTCAGCACACGGTTCACCATGGCTGTAAACTCCGCGCGCGATACGGGCTTATCCGGCTCGAAGGTACGTTGGCCCGTTCCGTTTACGATATGTCTTTCATACAAATCTACAATCTGTTTCTGTCCATAGCTGTTGCCAATATCGTCGAACGGCAACGGTGTACGGCCCGACTCTCCCCACACCAGACTGGCAGTGAAGAAAAGCGCCATTGATGCAAGCAGAATTAGTATTTTGCGAAAATAATTCAATGAATTGGCCTCACTTTACTAGAAATGATAGATATAATCATCCTAGCAAATAAAAGGAAGCCCGTTTACTATAAAATATTGGAAGTTGTTTTTTACCTCTATATTGTTAACAGTTGACGGCGAAGCAGAGACATTTGCTGATCCATCTGGAAAGAGGATTTGGCCAAGTCGACCAACTGCTTTCTTGCATCCTCCGGCACGTCTCCCCCTTCATATTTATAATTCAGTTTATGTTCCGTCGCGGCCCAGAAATCCATGGATGAGGTTCGTAGTTGTATTTCAGCAGGGACCCACAAGTTGCCGCTCGACAGAATCACCTTCGTCTGTACGACCATATGCAAGCTCTTATAGCCGCTTGGCTTCGGGTGTTCGATGTAGTCCTTCACTTGCAGCACCCGGATATCATCCCGCCGCTCGATATGCTCCTTCATCATGTAAACGTCATCGAGAAACGTCGTCACGATGCGCAGGCCTGCTATGTCTTGTATCTGCTCCTGCACCGCTTCCTGAGTGAAGGGAATGTTTTTTCTTTCCATCTTTTTCAACATGGATAGCGGCTCTTTGATCCGCCCCTTGATATGCTCTATTGGTGAATAGCCGTGTCTTGTTCTCCAATCCAAATCGATGATCTGAAAATCGCTTCTCAGCTCGTTTAACGCCATTTGGTATTGGCGGAAGAAGCCGCCCCAATTTTTCTGCAGCGTCTCGAGCACCTCGACCCGGTTGATCATGTTAATCAATTGATTGGTATGGTCTATCATGTTGCCCCTCCGTCATGTTCCAATGTAAATATTTTCGTTAATTCTAGATTAACCGGATCGAATCGCAATATCAAATAACAGGACAACGCGCCTCGCCTTTATGTGTCTGACATCGGTACAGTCCGTGCGTGTGCGCGGAAATCAACACTTGCAAACGAGCACGATGCTTCCAACAGAATGACTTGCTCCAATAGTTCCGTCAAGTCGTGCACCGCCATCGCCCTCGTGTATTCTTCGTCGTCATCGAGCTGACAAGCGACTTCCAACAGACCGGTCTTCAGTTGGCTGTACCGTATCAGGTGATGTATATCCATTTCCCCTTCCCTCCTTTACGTAATTTACGTAATTGTACTGTTTTGTACCTCAAAGTGTGGTATTCTGGAATAGCATGTGGATTATATGGTGCTGTGAAAGGAACTTCTGAGGTGTATCCCGCAAACCAAGAATAGCGTTCTTTGCAACTACTATAGCGTAGTGGTATGATGTTTGCAAGCCAAGAATTGCATTTTTACATGTGTTATTTTACTTTTTTTCAAGGAGGTATGTTATGAGTATCGGAGCACTGCTGCGGGAATTGCGCGGCAAGCGGTCGCTTAGGGAAATTGAGCGCGAGTCGGGGGTTAGCCACACTTATTTAAGCAGTCTTGAAAAAGGATATGATCCGCGAACGGGAAAGGAACGGAAGCCTACACCCGACACGTTGAAGAAGCTGGCGCAGGTGTACGACATTTCGTACGAGCAGCTGATGCTCAGCGCCGGATATATGGATATGGACAGGAACGATAACCGTTCGTTGACGGAGATGCTGGAAGACACTCTCGTTGCAGACAACGACTCTGATATGAATTATAGCTCGCACGCCCGGAGAAACCCGCAGCAGCGAACGGTCAAAGAGACGCGGCCATGCTACGAGCTTGCCGACGTTCTGCAAGGAGATGTTCCCGTATATTACCGCGGGCATCTGTTGAATGAAGCGGATTGCCAACGTACGCTCACCATGCTGGATGTGCTCTTTCCGGATTCGAAGCATACGAAGCCAGAAGAGGGCAAGCCGGACGATAAGCAGCTGTGAAGCTGAACGGAACCATTTCGGGTCACGGGCAGACTCTTTTTCCGACGATAATCAAATCACGCTCTATCCCGTCTATCTCAGCGATATTCGGTAAATGAGCCCACCTGTCAAATCCGAAGCGCTCAAACATATACAGACTCGCTTCATTATGTCCAAATATAAATCCGAGCAAGGTTTTGATCTGCAGTGAGGGACAGGCCTCAATGCCTTTCTGGAGCATGTATTTGCCGAGTCCTTTCCCTCTATATTGTTCATGAATGTAGATGCTCACTTCTGCTGTCGCGTTATATGCGGGCCTTCCGTAAAAAGATTGAAAGCTGAACCATCCGCAAAGGTTCCCTTGTTGCTCCACGCACCACAGCGGTCTGGAATCAGGCGAATGCTCGTGGAACCATGGTTCTCTGCTCTCCACGGTAACCGGGCTGGTATCTGCGGTTACGATACGGCTTGGCACGGTAGAATTGTATATATCGACAATGGCCGGCAAATCGCTGATTACAGCATTTCGAATCGTAATGTTGTCTATCATTTCGAGCGTCACGTCCTTCAGGCAACAAGATTGGCACAGCGGTGAATCGCCGCCGATTTTAAAATTGTATACCAATCTATGTCCAAAAGGAAATAATTTTATGTGCCTTCCCTATTGGAGAATGCATGCTTAATCGAGTAGGAGGGGGCGGCTAGCCCCCGACCTCTCACACCACCCGTACGTACCGTTCGGTATACGGCGGTTCATGAAATATTCCGTAATGAGTTGTATCTGTCCACTAAGCTCTTTAATCCATTAGATTCCCAGTATTGATTATCCAATGCTCGGCTTAGGATCGGACTTCCCGCAGTTCGCCAATACCCTTTGCGGGTATTCCCCCACTCAAAGGCTTTATCCTTGGGTACGCCTAGGGATATAAGCCTTTTGACTTTGGTTTTTGGTTTCTTCCATTGTTTCCAAAGGCACATCCGTAACCTTCTTCGTATCCATTTATCCATCTCCCGAAAGATACTTGGCGTGTCCGCGAGTGAGAAGTAACCGCACCAACCAGTAAGGTATTGGTTTAGTTCCTTAATTCGCTCTTCCATCTTCATCGATTTTCTTCGAGAGGTAATCGCTCGAATCTTAGACCCTGCTTTCTGTAAGGATTGCTTTGCAATTCTCACCTTAGGCTCTTTGTTCAAACTAAAGCTAAAGCCAAGAAACTTCCGTTTCCATGGGCGGTCTACCGCGCTTTTGGCTTGGTTTACCTTTAGTTTCAGTCTCGTCTCGATGAACTTAGTAACGGATGCCTTGACTCGTTCGCCTGCTCTTTTGGTTTTCACGTAGATGTTACAATCGTCCGCATAGCGGACGAATCGATGTCCACGTTTCTCTAATTCTTTGTCCAATTCGTCCAGTACGATGTTAGATAATAGCGGACTCAAAGGACCACCCTGCGGCGCTCCTTCAAGTGTCGGTTTAACTAACCCGTTTTCCATCACGCCCGATTGAAGGTATTTACGAATAAGCAAGAGAACTTTCTTGTCCTTCACTTTCTCTGAAATCTTCATCATTAAGCGGTCATGATTAACGCGGTCAAAGAATTTCTCCAAGTCCAAGTCGACTACGAATCGATATCCTTCTTTCATGAACTCTCTAGCTTTCCTCACTGCGTCATGGCCTCGCCTTTTCGGGCGAAAGCCATAGCTATGTTCGGAAAACTGCGGATCAAACAATGGTGTTAGCACCTGGGCGACTGCCTGCTGCAGCATTCGATCTGTCACGGTAGGTATGCCTAACATTCTTGCGCCTCCGCCATTCGGTTTCGGGATTTCGACCCGACGGACGGGGCGTGGCTCATAGGTTCCTTTTTCTATTGCTTGTCGTATGGTCTGCCAGTTTTGTTTGATGTGGTCTCGTAAGGATTTTACGGACATGCCATCTATGCCGTGGCTTCCTTTATTTGCTTCCACACGCTTTAATGCTTCTAGAAGATTTTCCCGTGATAGCAACTGCTCCAGCATTTCTACAACTCCTTGCGTGATTTGTACCTTCCTCTTGTGCCAGTGGTGAGCTCTGCCCTGCCGAAGTCCCACACGGGATTCACCGCTTCCTCCTTCAGTCAGGTCCTTTCGGTTTTTTTCTGCTTTCATCGCCCATCCTGAACGCCTTGATGTACAAATACCTATACCTATTTCATGTTCGGCCCTTCCGCAGGCTGTTGCAACAGCCTGCGTACTATGGCTTCTGATGACTTCTGTACGCTCAGCCTACCTTCACAAGTAGGGTTACGGAGTTTGCCCCGCTTTTCGTACAGACCTCCCCAGGTAAGAACGCTATCTTTCCCTCCATCTATTCGCCTCATTTACTCTCGTTCGCCTTCGGCAGTATGGACTTTGACTTGGTTGGCAGCCTCATCCAACGAACGTTAGCCTTATATGAGGTTCGTGTTCCTCGAACCGAAGGTTTGCCGCCGACTTCCTTCAGATTCCACCTCGCGGTAGACACCCTTGTCTTAAGCTAATGACTACTACTGCCTTCGTCACTCGGGACTTGCACCCTGTAGATAACGCCCATGCTGGGCGACACCAAACAAAAACGATGAGCAAAGGGATTAGCTCATCGCTTTCATGTCCATGTGACAAATTGTCCATGCCATTCGCTGCGAGAATGATTCCGGCGATACTATCATTCACTCCAAGGCAGCGCAAGCGGCAGCAGCACCATGATTACATGGGAGTCGCCAGGAAAGACAGCTTCTGTGCGACCGCAGACGCTCAATCTGCCGTTCTTCGCTGAAAAGCAGCGTATAATGGCGGCGCATCTAGCACAGCGGGGCCATATCTAAATGGGACAGCGCCCCGACAGAGCGGAGCTGCTCGATGCTTATGAATCCGCCTCCTGCTCTGGATGCTGTGTTTGTTGGCGGGTGAGATAGACTTCATAAGCCTGCTCGAATAGCTCCAGCAGTTCAGGCTCCAGTGGATACATCCCGATCTGAGCGGATTGCTCCGGGCATTTCCGGATTTTCCACAGTTTATCGAGGAATTCATCTTCCCCTGAAAATGATTCGTCGGTTTTTTCCAATATACGTCTGACAATCCGCTGTACCTGAGGAGCATCCGGTCCGGCATCCCTATTCTTGCGGAGCTGTGCAATCAGCCCGATCCATTCCAGCGAGTCGGGATCATCTCCGTTCACTTTCGGCAGGCGCGACACGAGCTTCTGCTCGTGCTCCTCGAACAGCAACTTGCGGTATTTCTTCCGCGTCTCCTGACTGCGGCCTGACAACTGAATCAGCTTCCGAACCGCGGCTCCCTTCGCTTCTCCTTCGAAGGCCATGCTGTGCAGCAGTTCGCGCAAATAATTCTCCATCTGCTTGAGCTTCTCTTGTTCTTCCAATACATAAGCCAGCTGGTTGTTCAGACTGGCGGACCAATCCCGGTCCTGAATGGTGAGCATATCATCTATCTCCTGCAGCCTGAAGCCCATCTGCTTCAAAAATTGAATATGCTTCAGCCTCATCAAATCATCATGAGAATAAATTCGATGTCCGCCAGGCGTCTTGGCTGAAGGGTTCAGCAACCCGATCTGATCGTAATAGCGCAGCGTGCGGACCGTTATGCCAGTCTGTTTGGTAACGTCTTGAATCGGAATCGTAGCGCAACACCTTCTTTGGTGAATAATTTGACACTCCACACGGCTAAAGCCGTGGGATTCTTAGCTAGTTGGTGCTTCCGCAGTCCATTTCTGGTTTGGAAAACTGCTAAGTTTAGGGCTGTGCCATCAGCCCGTCCTAAGACAGTGCATCTAGCATCTTAGGCTGACAGACTATTACCATCTGCCCCAGGTTGACGCATGATGTTAATCGCACCAACTCTGTCGCGATGCGTGTGAAACCCGCATAAACACTGATACGTTCGGTCATCGGCTTTATTGCGTTTACTACACGCCGGGCATGTTTGCGAAGTGTACGCAGGATTCACTTCGAGGACTTTGATTCCCGCCAATGCCGCTTTATACGCAATAAACATTTGCAGTTGATAGAACGACCAGTTATGCAGATTTTTAGCGTTTTTACGACTTGTTCTTGTCGTTTGGCGAATATTCGTTAGTTTCTCGATCTTGATGACCGATACTTGTTCTTCTATCGCCATGTTCACGATCTTCCGGCTGATCTTGTGGTTTTGATCTTTCATGTAGCGATGTTCCTTGTTCTGTTGCTTGCGAATCGCCGACAGCTTTTTAAGCTTACCCATCTTTCTTCGGTGCGCTTGAAACTTGCGACGCATGTACCTGTTCTGCCTGCCGTTGCCGACAAACTGCGTTTTACCTGTTGAGGTGACAACGACGGCGGGGACTTTTAATCCCAAGTCAATCCCCATCGTTGCGCCGCTCGTTAGTTGTTCTGTTGGTATTTCAACAGCTATGTGCACGTACCACTTACCTGACTTTTCGACGACTCGCAATAGCCCGAGTTTATTGCTGAATAGGAGACGTTGCTCCCGTTCGGTTATGCGAACAGAAACCGTGAGCCGCTGTACCTTTCCGTTCATCATGACAGGAAATGAAACGTTACTGTCGCCAAACGAATAGTTTTGATTGTTCACGTAGTAGGCTCTACGCTTTAGAATCGGGCGTTTCCCTTGCTTTTTCGTCTTGTTATGGATGCTTCGCGCATCTCTAATGGCTTGGTTCCTTACTGCGGAAGGAAGATTGGCCTCGACATCCTTGGATGTCACCTTTGGAAATGCGCCCGATGCTTCTGCTTGTTCGGTTAAGTGATTGACCGTATGGATATATTCATTTCCCATCTCTTTCATAATGGCGGGATCACGGGGGAATAGACGAATTTGAACCGTTACGGTTTGCATGGTTTCACCCCCTTTTCTTTTGCTCTTCGACATAACGTTTGATCGTTTCACTTGATACGTTACCTGCCGTGCTGACAAAATAGGAACGTGTCCAGAGACTTGGCAGGTGCGTCAAGTGCGGAAATTCTTTGCGCAAGTCTCGCGACGTCGCTCCTTTCAACTTCGCCATAACGTCGGCTGGAGAATCGGTCGGTAGCACATTTAAGAATAGATGTACATGATCAGGCATCACTTCCAGTGTAACAATGAGCCAATCGTTGGCTACACAAAGCTCTTGCACAAGCTCTTTAAATCGTGCTTCTACATGTTTGACTAATACTTTTCGACGGTATCGCGGACAAAACACAAAATGATAATTGATGAGCGAAACGGTTGCTGTCGTTCTTCTATATTCTTGTCCCATACACCGATTGTATTAGTTTAAATACAAGACTGCAACAAAAACATGGAAAACTGTAGGACAATTCATCCCAAGCCTAAAGGCAAGGGCTTTCTTAGCTAATTTCTGTAATCCCTTAATTTAAGATGACGTGACGTCACTTTCAATCCCTAGTTTTTATTTTCCCCAGCCCAAGTTCCCTTGTCCGTTTCGCATAATCTCCATCGGCTTCCCGGCTAATCTCTTTATGGTACAGGGCCTTATATTGCTTGGAGGACAGCCATACGTGGTATATTATAGCAAAGTATCCCTTTTAAGGCGCCGAGAAGAAAAAAATAATGATCAATAGAGCGTTCATCAACCCATGTAGAATAATAGGCATCCACAAAGTGCCCCTTTTTTCGTAAAATATAGCAAAAAGGCAACCAGTTACAGTGGCATTGAGCATAAGCTCTGGCGCATGGCCAATCCCAAAAATGAGCCCGCTAATCACAACTCCAACAACTACGCCGAAACGAGAGCGAAGATACCTGTAAATAACCCCACGATTTATAATCTCTTCTACGATCGGGGCAATGCAGGACTAAGTCCTAGTTGTTCGAACTGATCCCCAACAGCCCCCATTATTGTATCCGTCAGCATTATTCTCCATATAATTAAAATAAGCAGCAAATCGATTACATTCCAGAGCACCTTGTCATGTTTAACTGAGTCATGATGAATCGTAGAATTGTCGCTCAACAAAATTCCCCTTTCATTTCGCCGCATTCGCGTCATCGATATTATTCCTCCTATCCATATAAAAATCGGGATGAACATTTGCAATTGTATAAGACGACGTAACGTCACTATCAATGGGCAAATTGTGAACAAAGGGACGGAGCGAACAGGTCAGATGAGAAGTTTTCTGAGGGTGCCTGATGGTAGAGAGGGGAAGATCTGCGGCCAAAATACAAAAGCGTGCAGACCCGATATCGGCTGCACGCTTTGTTCATTTATATTTCTTCCAGTCCATTTTACTGTTGTTCAGCAAGTATTCGAAATTGCTATCAAGCCGTTTCTGTTCGGCATGGCGGACTTCCTCCGCCTGCTTCCGCTCGTCTTCCTTGCGCTTTGCTTCTTCCGCCTTCAGCTCAGTCGCCTGTGCCTTCAGCTTATCCAGGATGTCGGAGCTGAGCAAATCCTTCAACGTGGCTGGTTTGTCTGTTGAAGCCGGTGCAGGTGCAGCGGCTTGTCTCTTTTTTTTCGCCATTGAACTCACCTCGATTTCCCCTCATTATAGCATATATTGAGCTATGCAGTTCATTTCGGTTTGTCTTTCATACGGCTATAAATGGTGGCGACAATCGGCCCCGATATGTTATGCCATACACTAAAAATAGCGCTCGGAACGGCAGATAGCGGCGAAAAATGAGCGCTGGCAATAGCTGCGCCCAAACCGGAATTCTGCATGCCTACTTCAATGGAGACCGCTTTGCGGCTCGCCATATCGAGTCCAAGCATCTTTCCGAATAAATATCCGAGCAGTAGGCCTAGTCCGTTGTGCAGAATAACGACGGCAAAGATGATTAATCCCGTCTCTGCGATCTTTTGCTGGCTGCCCGCTACAACCGCTGCTACAATCGCGACAATGGCAATGGTGGATATCAATGGGAGCGCTTTGACCCCCATTTCCGCCGGCTTGCGCAGAAATGTTTTGAATATGAAGCCCAAAATAATCGGAATAATGACGATTTGCAAAATGGACCATAGCAATGACGTCGCATTAATCGGCACCCATTGACTGGCAAACAGAAGAATGAGACCAGGGGTAACAATGGGAGCTAATAATGTCGTAATGGAAGTGACCGTTACAGAGAGCGGCACGTCACCCTTCGCAAGATATGTCATGACATTGGACGAGGTCCCCCCCGGGCAGCAGCCAACCAAGATAACCCCTACTGCGATCTCAGGCGGCAGCTGCAGGCCTTTCGCCAGAGCAAATGCGAGCAGCGGCATAATGATGAACTGTCCGATGACGCCGATGGCAACATCCTTTGGTCTGCGAAATACCTCTTTGAAATCGGCAGGAGAGACGGTTAAGCCCATACCGAACATAATAATGCCCAGTAACGGGGTTATGTACGTACCCAACCATTTGAATGAATCCGGAAAATAGAAAGCAAGACATGCAAATAATATAACCCAAATCGCAAACGTTTTCCCCACAAACTGACTGACTTTCTCCAATCGTTCCATCTCCTGAATTTTAGTTTTAAACTTTATTATAAGAGATGAAAAAAATAATTTCCAGAAGGAATTGACGTCCTTCCCGATAAAGGCTCTGCTCCACAACTGTCCACTAGATTCCATATAGATGATCGATAGATTCATAACCCAATGATGAACATAGTGGGTCGTTACCCTGTTCCCTTCCCAAACATATACATACATTGATGATAGGCAGCATCTGTAGAGACGAAGTAACTAAAAGGCAGGGGCCCACCCTGTGGTTCCAAAAGGTCAGGTCGCAGCAGCTCCACTAGGAAATATACAGCAACATATGCGGTTTGGCGGCTGAACGACATCTAGACTATAGTTTGTCCAGTGGATTTGGCTGTTTCTAAGCGAGCATCGGAATATGTGGTGAACTCAACGGCTCGGTCAAAACAAAAAAATCCTGATGCCAAGGAGATAGGCTAACTGCCCATTTCCTTAACAACAGGAGTAATGCAAGAGGAACCTTATCAGTCGAATATGTCTCCAAGGCGATCCAGGACGCTTTTCTTTCTTTTCTCTTTATAGTGCGGCGGGTATCCGGCATTCGGGTTATGATGAGGATAATCTGACTTGTGCGGACGTCGGTCACGGTCATCATACCACTCATTGAACACTTTACGTTCTTCCCTTACGTCAGACATAAGCTTCTCCAGCTCGCCTCTATCCAGCCATACTCCCTTGCAATCTGGACATACATCAATCACTACGCCCTCTTTTTCAACTTCACGCATGCGGACATCGTTGCAAATCGGACAATTCATCGAACATCCCTCCATTTATCGTAAAGACTGAAAAAAGACCTCTGCCAAGCAATTGGCAAAGGTCTATTATAGTTCACATCATATCCTTCACCTATTGCTGGCAAAGGTCTTGCTTACAACGAAATACGTTGCCAATAAAGCCGGGGCATACACCCGAATTGACGACTTTACTGTAGTAGCTACTCCCCTTCTACACAGAAGCGCTATTCAATTAATCACATTATAGAGTTGCTTAATCTGAATGTCAATCACAGATATGTATACTACTTCCGTTTTCTCTTAAGATAGGTGATGAGATGATGATATATGCAACATTCGACATCTTTGCGCCGCCTCTCCTGCATCCCGCCGTAAGCAGATTTTTTACCAGAGTATCAATACGTTACCCCTAAGGCACACAGCTTAATCGCAACAAGTGTTGGACGTCACTTCATCGGCGGTAGATCCATGCTACATTAGGTCATATAGAACGCAGAAGGCGGTGAGAACTATGGCTATCATCCGATTGGACATGTTGGGAGAGATGTGTCCTATTCCTGTAGCTAAAAGCCAAATCGCTTTAAAAAACATGACTCCAGCGGACACCCTCATCCTCATTACCGATCATAGCTGTGTGGAAAGCAATATCCGCTCCTCTTTTTCCAAGAAAACGCATACGATTCAATCCGTGGAAGTGATGACCGGCATATGGGAGGTGACCATTAGAAAAAAGGAATGATTCCGTGTCTCTAACAAAATCCTCTTTCCTTAGAAGTAAGAAACCGGATGAATTCTTTCTCTGTCTGATGCAGCTGCTTTTTGGCCAAGTGAATGAGGGAGCAGCGCCACTTCAAGTCCATTCCTTCGATGCGAATGACTTTGAGCATGTCTGTATACAGTTCTTTTTTAATCGCCATGTAAGGTAAAAAGGCCATGCCCTTCCCTGAGACGACTAATGATTTGATAGATTCCAAGTAATCAAATTCTAATTTGGTCTGCAGTTGGTTCACATCAATCCCGAATGGATACAGCTCTTGTTGCAATAGCGAACGCGTGCGACTGCTCTTCGTCGGCAACACAAAAGGCAGCCTATATAGCTCTTCCGGTTGGATCCATTCCTTATCGACGTAGCTTCGCTTGGCGGACATCACCAGATGAATGTCACTCGTAAATAGCTCGTGGCATACGATCTCTGGATTTTTACTAGTGCCGTTGATGAGTCCAATTTGGATCGTATGATTTTTCAAGCTTTCAATAACTTCACGGGAAGCAACCGTTTTCTGCTCGATGCACGTATGCGGGTACTTTTCTTTGAAGCTGTACAAGCTGCACGGTATTAAATATTCTGCCAATGTGGGGCATGTCCCCAGCAAAATCTGGCTATACTTCAACTCGGCATGCTTCTTTAGCTTATTATCCATATCATCGAGCAGTTCCAATACGTTGTGGGCATATTCAAACACGATCTGCCCCTCTTCCGTTGCCGTTACGCCTCGATTCGTTCGATGGAGCAGCGTATACCCTAATTCTCGCTCTAGCGTCTGCAGCTGCATGCTGAGGGCCGGTTGGGACATATGCAATTTTTGCGCAGCTTTGGAAATGCTCTTCATTTGAAGTGTCTCATAATATGCGTGCAAGGCTTCCGTATTCATCTGATCACCACCTGCAAATGATGAATGCTCTGAATCATGATGTGCTCCTTAGTGGATGAATGCATCATGCCACGAGCGCTTGCTATAAAGACTTCTTATAGCTAATAAGCGTTTGTTATGACCGCTTCCCGAAGTTCGCGCTTATACTCTAATTATAAAACAAACCGGTTTGTTTAGATATGTGAAAACAATCACATCAGTGAAGGAGAGAATCTTGTGGCAAAGATCGCTGCTTCCACAGCAACAGATGCAACATCATCCGCTAGAACAGGTGCAAGACCGCAAAAGAAACGCAAAAAATCACAAATTCCGTACGCTGCTATCGCGCTTGTCATGATTGTGATCGCTGGCATCCTCTTCGCCAGAAAAAGTGACAACCTGTCGATCTCCTGGATATTTGGCATTGCGTTTGGCTTCGTGTTGCAAAAGACCCGATTCTGCTTTACTGCATCGCTGCGTGATCCGGTCTTGACCGGAAGCACCTCGATTTCAAAAGCGGTCATTATCGCGTTTGCCATCGCTACGGCTGGTTTTGCAGCTATTCAATATAGCGCATCTCTCGCTGACCCAGCCAACATTCCCGGCAATATTCACCCTGCCGGTATTCATATTATGATTGGCGCAACGCTATTCGGCATTGGGATGGTTATCGCTGGCGGATGTGCTTCGGGGACGCTGATGCGTATGGGCGAAGGTTTTACGATGCAATGGATTACCATTATTGGCTTTGTAGCCGGATCTGTATGGGGCATTAAAGACTATACGTTCTGGGACAGCAACTTTTTTCAAAAATCACCAACGATCTGGTTGCCCGATTATTTAGGCTGGGGAGGCGCCGTATTTTTACAGCTTCTGGTGCTTGGTCTGTTATATTGGGTGGCTGACTCGTTCAGCAAGCGCAAGTTAGGTTCGTAAAGGTTTTCGCGGTTAACATCATTATTTCATTATATAACTACACAAACGGAGGTCATTTATCATGGCAGAAGTAAGATTGGATTGTATGGGAGAAGCTTGTCCGGTTCCTTTGTTAAAAACACAAAAGAAATTAAAAGAATTAAACAAAGGCGATGTCCTTATCGTAGAGATTGATCACAGCTGTGCGATGAAGAACGTTCCCGAATGGGCTCGTAAAGAAGGCTACCCTGTTGAGTTGGAAGAAGTAGATGATGGCGAATGGGAAGTTATCATTGAACTGAACAAGTAAGAGGAGGGCTCTCCCTTGGATAAAATTCAAAACCACCCGGTATACAAAGTCATTTTTAAAAATGCTTGGCCGTATTGGGTTGGCGGTATTTTGCTCGGATTGCTCAATGTATGCTTGTTTATTGTACAAGGCAAGCCTTGGGGTGTGACAACTACGTTTGTCTATTGGGGGACTTGGATTATGGATGCGGTCGGAATCGACCCGTCCGGCTGGGACTACTTTCAGATTCCAAACAATGCGGCGAATCAGGCCAAAAACTTCCTGACTCACAGCGGGTCTGTCATGAATATCGGCATCATTGTCGGAGCGCTGTTTGCGGCATTGGCGGCTTCCCAATTTAAAATTAAAAAAATCAAGTCTTGGAAACAGGTCGCCTCTGCACTTGGGGGCGGATTGATTATGGGCTATGGCGCCCGCATCGCATTCGGCTGCAACATTGGCGCCTTTTTCAGCGGGATTGCCTCCCTTTCGCTGCATGGCTGGTTATATGCCGTGTTCATTTTCATCGGCGCCTGGATCGGCAGCAAAATTCTCGTGAAGTTTTTGATGTGATCATAGAATGCGGATAAAAGCAGGGATTCCTGCTTTTGTCCATGTAAAGGCGGGTTACACATGGAAAAACGGATAGAAGAGTATGATGTCGTCATTATTGGCGGCGGTGCGGGCGGCATGACTGCTGCCATCTACTGCGGCCGCGCACGACTTAAAACATTGCTCATCGAAAAGACGTTGATGGGCGGTCTTGCTACCTATACGAATGAAATTGAGAACTATCCCGGCTTCCCAGACGGCAGCACCGGCATCGATCTCATGAAGCAATTCGAAAAGCAAGCGAAAAGATTCGGCGTCAAAATCAAGCTGACCGATGTAAAAGGCATTGTAGATGAAGGAACTGTGAAAATCGTTCAAACCTATCGGACCGACTACAAGGCAAAAGCCGTCATTATTGCTACAGGCGGCAAGCCTCGCTTAACCGGTGCGACAGGAGAGCAGGATTTTCTGTACGATAAGGGCATTTCGTTCTGCGCCACATGCGATGCTGCGCGGTACACCGACCAGCATGTGCTCATTGTCGGCAGTGGCGATGCTGCGATTGAGGAAGGTCTGTTCCTGACAAAGTTCGCTCGCACAGTAACGGTGTCCGTCATCCACGATGAAGGCGTCATGGATGCCAACAAGATTGCCCAGGAGAAAGCGCTGCAAAATCCTAAAATGAATTTTATTTGGAATACGGTAGTGGATCAGTTCGCGGGAAAGGATTCACTTGAAAAGGTCATTCTGCGAAATGTCAAAACGAATGAATCCATTCCTGTTGACGTCGATGGCTGCTTCTTGTTCATCGGCTATGTTCCTAATACGGAGCTATTCAAAGAGTTGATCGATTTGACTCCGCAAGGTTACATCCACACCAATGAACAGATGGAAACGAACGTTTCCGGTATTTTTGCCGTAGGCGACGTGCGGAATAAATGGTTAAGACAAGTCGCAACCGCTGTTGGTGACGGAGCTATCGCAGGGGTGGCTGCCGAGCGGCACATTGAAGAGAGCGATTATTTTGAAACCGAGATCCTGCAGAAAGAGCTGCCCGCGCTCGTATTTTGCTGGGACCCGCGGGATGCGGCATGCCGCGATTTGTTGCCCGAGCTGGATAAAGTCAAAGCACAATGGAACAATCAGCTCAAGGTCATCGCCATCGATATTTATAAAGGTGCCACTCTCGCGGAAAGGCTCGGGCATAGGGGAGCTCCTGCCATTCTGGCTATGCGGGACGGCAAAGTAATTCAGATCTATCAACTTGAAGGCGGAAACGCCGACTTCGAAGCAATCGCCAAGGATTTGGTGAAGTCATAAGGATGCCATGTCAATTGGCACAATCGATCGACCGCTCTCTCTGCAAAGAGGGCGGTATTTTCTTGTCCATTAAATTAAAGGTTGAGGACACAAATAAATTAATTTTATTTTGTAATAATTTGGATGGACATCATTTGTATTAAGAAATAATATTTAATAATTATTTCATACATATTGGAGTTGGGATTAGTGGTTATTTGGAAAGGGTTTGGCATCCTCAATATTATTATTGTAGCTGTATGTTTCATGGTGATTAGCTGGATATTGTCCTTATTTGGCATGGAATCCATCGATCCGGAGACGGGCCAGCAATATCAAATGGGGACACAACACAGCTTGTTTTTCGTTCCATGCAATTTTGGGGACCTATCGGCATTGTTATCGGCATCATCTTGCTGATCGCATCACTTGCAATAAGGTAAACCCTTATTACTCTTCATGTTCGTAGCGGGAGAAGGAATATAGTTATCCTTCTCCGCCTCGTTTTAACGCCACATTCAAACATGGCCTTCAAAAAAAAATTGTTATCCGTTACCGCACACGAGCCGCCGAATAAACTGTCAACAGGCCCCATTACTGAAATGAAACGGAGGATCACGGTGTGGCAAACCGATTCCATAAAGCACGATTCAAAACTATCGTCAGGTACTACGGGCTCCAACTGCACAATGTTAAATCTTACGCTTCCCTGTACAAACCAAGCGCGGCTTTCCGGGTGTCTACGGATAAGGGCGATTTTTTAATCAAACCCTTTTACCGAAGAAAGATCGGAAACAAACTAACTACCAAGCAGCAAATCGTCCGGCTCTCTTCGTACATCCAAAAATTAAAGGAACACGGATATCCCCATTTGCCTAATTGGCTGGTCACAAAGTCCGGCGGGTACTGGGTTACCCAGAGCGGAAGACCCTACTATATGATGGAATGGGTTGAGGGCGGCCAGCTGCAAAGCGAGCAAGACTACGAAAACTTGGGCAGCGCCCTGGCAACTCTTCATAACATTTGCAAGGGCTCTCTTCCTCCCATGTCTCGATGTACCCGTAACCAAACCAAGCTATTCAAAATGCAGGATATACTCTTTCGCCGCCGCTTGCCAACCATTCGTAAGAGAAAAGGCGCAGGGAAATGGTTTAATGAACATGGCGGCCATTGCATCAAGCTCGCGAACGAAGCATGGGGTGCCATCGACGCGCCAGAACCGAAACATATTATGGAAGAGGAGATTAACCATCCCGCATTGATTCACGGGGATGTCACGTCCCCTAATGTCATTATTCATTCGAACGGACTATTTCTGATTGACTGGGATCAGTTACGAATCGATTCGACCTACTATGAAATCGTAAAAACCTTGTTGAACACTACTAATTATAATCAGATACAGATCGATGCTCTGCTGCGGGGGTACGAACAATTAAAACCATTGATACCTGCGGAACGTGTGTTAGTCAGCTCTTTGTTCCGTTTGCCGGTCGAAGCATGGATTGCAGCCCGGGGAATTGCATCCGGCAGAGGTTCGCGCGTTTTTCGTCTGTTGGAGCGAACATGGGATGCACGTCTCAGCGCCATCCAGTGGATGGACGAATGGGCCCGGCGTCAGCCAAGTGACATCGCTTTCGTTCCGCACTGACCGCTTGTGGCGGCTTGGGTGTTAGTTGAGGTCTGCTGTGCCGAGTTCGTCTGAAAATTTTATTTTGGGCAGAGCAACGCCCCTGACGGAACCTTCCGTTCAGGGGCTGTTAACGCTCTGTTGAGCAAGAGTATTTTGTGTGACAGAACCGAGCACGTGCAGATAAGGCAGCAGGCTCTACCAACTATCGGCGCATGTTCGCTCGGCTAGCGTGCGTTCCGTACTGTTCGACGGGCGTCCCTGCGTGTTAATGGTTCGCCCGCGTCAAATGACGCGGAACGTCGCTGTCGCAAGCGATCCGAGCTGTCCATCCGCGCCTATCACCTGTCCAGTGCAGGTGATCGTTCGGCGCGTCTCGTGCGCAATGTCCGCTGTGACGCGAAGATCGCCTGCATGCAACGGTGCGACAAAATGAACGTTCAAGTTCGATGTCACCGTATTCTCGCCGGGACGAGCCAGCATCGTGACAAGTCCCATCGCGTTGTCCAAGAGAGATGACTGCACGCCGCCGTGCACGATGCCGATCGCGTTCAAATGGTGAAGCCCGGCGTCAAGCTTCAGGACAACCCTACCGGGCGCAGCCGACACCACCTCGCAGCCGAGATATTCCCAGAAGGTGCCCCGCGCCTGTTCGAACAGCTTTTTAAACTGTGAGCTTTCTAACGCTAAAGGTGCCGCCGTTTGATTCTTCATACAGGTCTCACCTCCGCTCCATTCCTGTGTTCGTATTCTTTGCATGTGACCCGTAACTCTTATCGCTTCAGCAGCATTTCTTCCTCTTCGAGAAGCTTTCTGCGCAGCACCTTGCCTGCGATCGTCTTCGGCAGTTCGTCGCGGAATTCGTATTGGCGCGGCACTTTAAAGGAAGCGAGACGTTCCCGGCACCAGAGATTGAGCTCTTCCTCGGACGGCGGCGAGTCCCCCGGACGCGAAATGATATATGCCTTCACTGTCTCGCCGCGATATGGATCGGGCACGCCTACCACAACGGCTTCCTGCACCTGCGGATGCTCGAACAGCACTTCCTCCACTTCGCGCGGATAAATGTTGAAGCCGCCTGCGATAATCAAATCTTTTTTCCGGTCCATGATGGTGAAAAATCCATCCTCGTCCACCCGCGCCATGTCACCAGTATAGAGCCATCCGTCTTTAAGCGCCTTCATCGTTTCCTGCGGCCTATTCCAATACCCCTTCATCACTTGGGGCCCGCGGACGACAAGCTCGCCGACTTCACCCGGCGGCAGTTCCTCTCCGGAGTATGCATCGACCACCTTCGCATCCGTATTCGGGAAAGGAATTCCAATCGAGCCGTTCTTACGCGTGCCCCATAACAGGTTCGCATGCGTAATAGGCGAAGCCTCCGTCAATCCATATCCTTCTATAAGCACGCAGCCCGTCAACGATTCAAACCTTTCCTGCACCTCAAGCGGCAACGAAGCCGCGCCGCTGAGGCACATGCGGATCGAGGACAGATCATATTCATGAATGTCAGGATGATTGATGAGAGCAATGTACATGGTCGGCGCTCCAGGGAACACGGTCGGACGCTGCTTGTGAATCAGGCGCAGCACCTCGCCTGGTTCGAACTTCGGCACCAGCACATTCATTCCCCTGCATAGCATGCATAGGTTCATCAGTATCGTCATGCCGAACACATGGAAAAAGGGAAGCGCTCCCAAAAATATTTCTTCACCCCGCTTCACCTTATAGAACCATGTGCTGGCTTGCATCGTATTGGCGACAAGATTGCCATGGGTCAGCATAACCCCTTTCGAGGTACTCGTCGTGCCGCCAGTATACTGCAGCAGCGCCAGGTCGTTCTCCGCGTCGACATCGACGCAGGAGAAGCGAGGCGGAACGCTCTTCAGCAACGCGGTGAAAGCATGGACATCCTGGCCGTAACTCACCTCAGCTGTTTTTCCGCTCCGCTTGGCCTTGATCGGATAGAGCACATTTTTAGGAAACGGCAGGTAATCCTTAATGGAAGTCACGATGGTGTGGCGCAGCTGCGTGCGAGCCTGAACGGCACGCACGCGCGGAAATAAAACATCAAGCGTCACGATGGCCACTGCGCCGGAATCGGCCAGCTGCAGCTCGAGTTCACGCTCCTTATACAGCGGATTCGTGAGCACGGCGACACAGCCGGCCATCAGCGTGCCGTAATAGGCAATGACCGTCTGAGGACAGTTGGGCAGCATAATCGCCACCCGTTCCTTCCTCGCGATCCCAAGGCGCGTAAGCGCATTGGCGAAACGGCAGCTCTCCTCGTGCAGCCGCTCGTACCGCAACTGCTTCCCCATGAATTCGAGCGCGGGACGCTGCGGACAATCCCGCGCCGCGTCGATAAGAAATTGGGCGACATTATGCCGCGGGTAGTCATACGTCGGGTAGATTTCCTGCGGGTAATGACGGAGCCATGGTTTCTCCAATGGCATACCAACTCATCCCTTTCTCGCGGAATTGGCGCGTATTATGAGACCGCGTATTTTTCCGCCTGAATGACACGTGCCGCTATTTCGCGCTTCATGCTGACAGAATCGATCGGTGAGCTTTTGGTCAGCTTTTTCAGGATGGACAACTGCGTGCGCAGCATGTCGCCCGATTCCATGGCGGCCAACGTCTCCTTGGCGATTCGTTCGATGTCGGCAAACGCTTCGTGCACATAGACGGTCGTCATCTGTACGGCCAGCTTCGCCTTCGCTTCGCCGCCCTTGGCCATCAGCTTGCGCGTGCGCAGCAGGGCGCTCTCCATGGCATATACCGCAATCATCAGATCAGCGAGGTTGCTGAGTGTCTCCTGATGCTGCTCTAACGCCGTGCCGTACTTCTGCGCTGCCAAGCCGCCGACCATGAGGAACACCTTTTTCGCCATGGACACCAGGTGCCCCTCCTGCTCCAATGCGCCGCCCGCATCTGGCACGGATACGATCGACATCAGATCGGATTGCAGCGCCTGTGCCTTTTGCATGAGCGGAAGTTCGCCCTTGGCCGCTTTTTTGAGCAGAATGCCCGGAATGAGCAACCGGTTGATTTCGTTCGTGCCCTCGAAGATGCGATTGATGCGGGAATCACGGTAGATGCGCTCGATTTTATATTCTTGGGTAAAGCCGTAGCCGCCGTGAATTTGCACGCCTTCGTCGGCAACGAAGTCGAGCGCCTCGGAAGCAAACACTTTGTTGATGGAGCATTCGAGCGCATATTCGGCAATGCCCTTGGCCGACAGCATGCCTGAGTCCGGGTGCTGATGATCGATATCCTTGAGCGCGGCATCAACCAAGCCGGACGTGCGGTACACCATGCATTCCGTCACATAAGTGTGGATATTCATTTCTGCGAGCTTTTTGCCGATGAGCGGGAAAGAGGCTAGCGTCTTGCCGAACTGCGTGCGCGCATTCGCGTATTTCGCGCTCAGCTCGATCGCTTCCTTCGAAGCGCCAAGGCAGCCCGCACCCAATTTGAATCGCCCTATGTTCAAAATGTTAAACGCAATGACGTGGCCGCGGCCGATTTCACCGAGCAGGTTCTCCACCGGCACCTTGACATCCTCAAAAAATAACGGGCAGGTGGAAGATCCTTTAATGCCCATCTTCTTCTCTTCCGGACCGATCGTGAAGCCTTCCATCCCTCTTTCTACAATAAAGGTGGTGAAATCCTTACCGTCCACCTTCGCGTAAACGATGAAAATGTCGGCGAAGCCTGCATTTGTTATGAAAATTTTGGAGCCATTCAACACGTAATGGCTGCCGTCTTCGGACAGCTTTGCCGTCGTCTTCGCTCCGAGCGCATCCGATCCGGATGACGGTTCGGTAAGGCAATAGGCGGCGATTTTCGCTCCTGTCGCCAAGTCGGGCAAATATTTGCTCTTTTGCTCCGGCGTGCCGAAGAACACGATTGGCAGCGTCCCGATACCGACATGTGCGCCAATGGACAGTGCGAATCCGGACGCTTTCGTCAGCGTCTCGCCGATAAGCGTCGAGCTTACCTTATCGAGACCGAGGCCGCCATATTCCTCTGGAACGTCGGCACTGAGCAAGCCGAGTTCCCCGGCTTTGCGCATCAGCTTTACCGTCAGCTCATAGTCCAATTTCTCCAATGCTTCGTCGTTAGGCAACACTTCGCCTTCTACATAATCGCGGGTTGTTTCCACCATCATGCGTTGCTCTTCGCTGAAATCCTCCGGCGTGACGATCGCTTCCGGTTCTACATCCTCAATAACAAAGCTGCCGCCTTTAATCTTCGTTTCCAACATCGCAATCTTCCTTTCCAATGAATTATTAAGTTAAGCAAATACTTCAAACACGCCGGCGGCTCCCATTCCCCCGCCGATGCACATCGAGACGACACCGTAGCCGCCGCCCCGGCGGCGCAGTTCATGCACGAGCGTCGCCGTCAGCTTCGAACCCGTGCAGCCGAGCGGGTGGCCGAGCGCAATCGCGCCCCCGTTCACATTCACTTTGCTCTCATCCAGCTCCAACTGGCGGATGATGTGAATGCATTGCGAGGCGAACGCTTCATTCACCTCGAACAGGTCCACTTGCTCCTGCGTAATGCCTGCCATGCGCAGCGCCTTCGGGATCGCTTCAACAGGGCCTACGCCCATAATGTCCGGCTCGACGCCGGCGATAGCGAAGCTGCGGAATGCGGCCAGCGGCTGCAGGCCGAGCGCTTGCGCCCGTTCAGCGCTCATCAGCACGCAAGCCGCCGCGCCATCGCTCATCTGCGAGCTGTTCCCCGCCGTAACGCTGCCTCTCACGGCGAACGCCGGCTTCAGCCGGGCAAGAGCTTCCGGCGTCGTATCCGGCCGGACGCCTTCGTCTATATCGAACGTGATGTCCTTCTCCCATGGACGGCCGTCGGCGCCTACGCCTTTTTGCGACGTATTCACAGGTACGATCTCATCGCGGAATTTCCCTTCCGCGATGGCGGCCGCCGCCTTACGGTGGCTGTCCGCCGCGAAGCGGTCCTGATCCTCGCGGCTGATGCCGAACCGTGTCGCTACATTCTCCGCGGTATACCCCATGCCCATATACACCTCCGGCATCTCGGATATAAGCTTCGGATGCGGCGACAACTTGAATCCGGTCATTGGAACCGCGCTCATGCTCTCTATGCCGCCGGCCACGATCGTCTCGGCGGAGCCGGCCCTGATTCGTTCCGCAGCGAACGCTATCGACTGCAGGCCTGACGAACAGAAACGGTTAATCGTCACCGCAGGCACAGTCTCCGGATAACCGGCATACAGCGACACGATGCGCGCCATGTTCAACCCCTGTTCGCCTTCCGGCATCGCGCAGCCAATAATGACATCCTCGATCTCAGACTTGCTCAAGCCCGGCGCCCGCCGAACCGCCTCATCCAGCACGATGCGGCCCAGATCCTCGGCGCGTGTGTGCGCGAGGATTCCCTTCTTTGCCTTGCCAACTGGCGTACGCGCCATAGATACAATGACTGCCTCTTTCATTGCAATCTCACCTCATTCATAATTAATTGCGCAGCGGCTTTCCTTTGGCCAGCATGTGCTGCATGCGCGCCTGCGTCTTCGGTTCGCCGCACAGGCTCAAAAATGCCTCCCGCTCCAAATCGAGCATATACTGCTCAGTCACAAGGCTGTTCGCCGGCACATTGCCGCCTGCGAGCACATGCGCAAGCTTGTTCGCGATAAGCCGGTCATGATCCGAAATGTACCCGCCGAGATGCATCGTATAGGCTCCCAGCTCAAGCACCGCCCTGCCCGGCTCTCCGATGACACGGATGCGCTCCTCTTCCTGCGGCTCGTATCCCGCGCTATCCATTGCCAGCACGGCCATCTTTGCTTCATGTATGCGGCGGTCCTCATTAATGACGACGGAATCGCGCGGTCCCATGTACCCTAGCCGCTTCGTGTCATAGCCGCTCGTCGACACCTTCGCCATTGCGACCGTCTCGAAATACCCGCTCACGAACGGCTGCAAATCAGCGTCCGTATGGCCCGCCATCCGGCTTGAGCGCAAGGCCAATTCCTTGCAGCCTCCGCCTCCCGGAATTAGGCCGACACCCGTCTCCACCAGTCCGAAATACGTTTCCGCCGAGAAAATGATCTTGTCGGCAGGCAAGCATGCTTCCACCCCGCCGCCCAGCGTCATCTGATGCGGCGCTGCGACGACCGGTTTTTCCAGCCTCTTGAGCGTCAGCATGGTGTTCTGGAACTGGCGGATAATGAGGTCGATCTCATCCCATTCCTCTTCCTGCGCCTCCATCAACAGCAGCATCACATTCGCGCCGACGCAGAAGTGGCGTCCTTCGTTCGCCACGACGAGTCCGCGGTAATTGCGGCGCACCTCGTCGACGCTCTTCTGTATCATCGTCAGTATGTCGGCCCCGATGGCGTTGTTCGGCGAATGGAATTCAAGACATGCGACACCGTCGCCGATATCAATTAAGCTAGCGCCCGGATTGGACAGCACGACTTGGTTCTGCTGCTTGAGCCCTCGCAGCGAAATATGCTCGGCCGGCATCTCAAGCTCGCTCCAGTCCCCATTGCGGACATAGAAGCTTCTATTGTCCCGCTGCTCATAAAATCCGGTATGGCCGGCGTCTATCCAGGCACGCACCCACTCCGGCAGCGTATCGCCCTCGGCCTCCATGCGTGTGGCGGTCGATGCCAGGCCAATCGCATCCCATATCTCGAATGGACCGAGCTCCCAATTGAAGCCCCACTTCATGGCGTTGTCAATATCGGCTATCGTGTCCGCGATCTCGCCCAGCTTGTGCGCCGCATAGAGCAGCACTGGCTTGAGCGTGTTCCAAGCCAGATCGGAGTACCGGTCCTTCGTCCCGAGCAGCGCCCTGATTTTATTGGCCGCCCCCTTCGCGGTCTTGGCCGCTTCGAGCGAAGCCGAAGAGACTTTGCGCGACAGCGTGTACTCCATCGTGTCGAAGCGGAGCGCATGAATTTCCTTGCCGGCCTCCGTCTTCACCTTCTTATAGAAGCCTTGACCCTGCTTCTCGCCGATCCAGCCAAGCTCCACCATCCGGTTCAGGACATCGGGAGCGCTAAATACGTCCTTCTCTGCCGTGGCAGCCGTCTGACCATGCACGTTGGCCGCAACGTGGACGAACGTGTCGAGTCCGACGAGGTCAAGCGTGCGGAACGTGGCGCTCTTCGGCCGTCCCAAGGCCGGTCCAGTCACCGCATCGACTTCTTCGATCGTGTATCCCACTTCAAGCATATTGCGCAGCGTAACGAGCAATCCGTACGTGCCAATGCGGTTGGCTATGAAATTGGGCGTATCCTTGGCCACAACGACGCCTTTGCCGAGACGGCGCTCGCAGAATTCGTGCATGTACGACACAATTTCTGGAGCGGTCGTTGCTCCCGGTATAATTTCAAGCAGCTTCATATAACGCGGCGGATTGAAAAAATGAGTACCTAAAAAATGACGTTTGAACTCTTCTCCGCATGAAGCAACCATGTCATTGATGGAAATGCCGGACGTGTTCGACGATACGATGGTGCCCGGCTTCCATACCCCCTCGATGCGCCCGAATAGCTCCTGCTTGACGTCAAGCCGTTCGACGACGACTTCAATAATCCAATCCACGTCGGCCAGCTTCGGAAGATCGTCATCCAGATTGCCCGGCGTGATTCGTTCGGCAAATGCTTCGCTGTATAAAGGTGCCGGTTTTGTCTTTTTCAAACGTGTGATTGCATTAACGGCAAGACGGTTGCGCACAGCCGGGTGCTCAAGCGTAAGTCCCTTCTGTGCTTCTGCTTCCGTAAGCTGAGCCGGCACGAGGTCAAGCAAGAGACACCGAATGCCGGCGCCTGCCAAATGGGCGGCGATGGCCGCTCCCATTACGCCGGAGCCGATAACGGCGGCGCGTTGAATCGGTTGGATCATATGCAGATTCCCTCCCAGATTGAAATGTTCTGTTTCAACATGATGAGATGACTGAATCGTTGTTGGTTGTGTTGACATGTACAGGATGTCGTTGCTTTGGAGTCGGACGTTGTTGTTTGTGACAGGTCATTGATGATTGGCTATATCGGGTAGGTCATTGATGGTTGTAATCGTTGTGGTTGATTCATTGAGGTTTGTTCATTCGATGTCCATTCATTCGATGTTCGTTCCATATTAGTTCGATGTTCATACGTTGAAGTCGCAGTGCTTTCCATACAAAAACAATGTTGATTTACACGCTGACTGGCTGCTTGTCGTCTGACTTCACCGGGCCGAATACGGCCAATTCCAGAATCTCGGCGATATCTCGCGTCTGTACCGCTTCTTCCGCCTCCAGCAGCTTGGTGCCATCTTCCATCATGGTGAGGCAATACGGACAGGCCGATGAAATGACTGACGGCTTCGTGGCAAGCGCCTGTTCGGTGCGTGCCAGATTGACGCGCTTGCCGGCGGTTTCCTCCATCCACATCATGCCGCCGCCCGCTCCGCAACACATGCCGTTCTCGCGGCTGCGCTCCATCTCAAGCAATGTTACGCCCCGGATTGCCCGCAAAATGTTGCGCGGCTGATCGTAGACGCCGTTGTATCGCCCTAGGTAGCACGAGTCGTGATACGTTATGCGTTCCTGCACTTCATGGCGCGGCACGAGACGCTCTGCGCGGATTAACTCGTCGAGCAGCTCGCTGTGATGAAGAACTTCGGCTTCAAGGCCGAATTCAGGGTATTCATTTTTCAGCGTGTTATACGTGTGCGGACAGGCGGTTACAATCTTGCGCACGTTGTATTTTTGGAACGTGCCGATGTTCTCCTCGCACAGTTGTTGGAACAGAAACTCATTGCCCATACGCCGCGGGGTGTCGCCCGAGTTTTTTTCCTCGTTGCCAAGTATGGCGAAGTTCACTCCGGCTTCGTTCATGAGTCGCACGAGCGAACGCGTTATCTTGCGGCTGCGATTGTCGTACGAGCCCATCGAACCAACGAACAGCAAAATGTCGAATTCGGGGTTCTCCTTCACCGTCGGCACATGCAGCACGCCTTCAGGATCGATTTCCCGCACCCATTTGGCGCGATCGCTGCGGCTGATTCCCCATGGATTGCCCTGACGCTCGATGTTCTGCAGCGCCCTCTGCCCATCATGGGGCATGCTGCCTTGCGTCAGCACGAGATATCGGCGCATGTCGACGATTTTGTCGACGTGTTCATTGGCGACAGGGCATTGATCCTCACAGTTGCGGCAAGTCGTGCACGCCCATATTTCAACTTCGGACATGACATCGCCGATAAGCTCCAGCTCGCCCGGCGCACGATTCGCCGTCGTCTGCCAAGATGCGGCTTGCGCCCGCATCGTCGGCCCGATGTCGGTCATCCCCTCGCCTTGCCACGCGCCGAGCTCTTGACCTCCGGTCTGCATGCCGTGTGTGCTGGCAGTCGAGAAGGCGAATGCCGGGATCCAAGGCGAGCGCGAAGTGACGGCCGCGCCTTTGTCCGTCAAGTGATCCCGCAGCTTGACAATCATGTGCATTGGCGAGAGCCATTTGCCCGTTCCGGCAGCCGGACAAACATTCGTGCAGCGCCCGCATTCGACGCAAGCATACAGATCAAGCAGCTGCTTCTGTGTGAAATCTTCCACCTTGCCGGCGCCGAACGATTCCGCTTCTTCGTCTTCGAGATCGAGCTTGCGGAGACGCCCGGGCGATTCGGTGCGCCGCAGCAGCAGATTGACCGGGGCTGACAGCAGATGAAAATGCTTGCTCTGTGGCACGTAGACAAGAAACGCCAGCAGAATAAGCAGATGCGCCCACCAGAATGTCACATACAGCGCCTCGGCCGCGCCTCGGGACAACCCGGCAAGCGACACCGCGATCAGAGACGATATGGGCGCGTATGGCGACTGGCCCTCCCCTTCGACCAGGCGATCGAACGCCATCGTCAACAGGACGGACAGCATGAGCGAAAAGATAAAGAAGACGACGATGGAAGGCTTCCATCCGCGTTTCAATCGCTCCAGCTTCTCGCCGTACCGGCGGTAAGCGGCATAACCCATGGCGACCAGCACGAGCGCCACCGTTGTTTCTTGCAGCAGCTCGAACGCCGCATAGCCGGGAATCGGAAGCGGCTGGCCCGACAGTCCTTTATAGATGATATCCAGCGCACCCAATTGCAAAATGATAAATCCGTAAAAAATGACAATGTGCATCAGACCGCTCTTCTTGTCCTTGAGCAGCTTCGTCTGGCCGAACACCTGAACGGCGAATTCACGCAAGTTATGCTTCGCGCGCCCGCTCCAATCCACCGGCTGACCCAGCTTGACATACATGTACCGATGGATGACCGCTTTGGCGAACCAGTAGACACCGAGTCCCGTGACGGCCAAAAACAGGACGAGCTGCACGATCGCTCCCGGCATCGGAACCATCTCCTTTCCCCTTTTGTAAATGAATGAATGCTCTCATAAGAAGCACTTCCAATCGGCTGATATCACATGTCATCGTCTTGATGCGAACCCGTTTTCCATCCAATCATTGACAAGGGTTTCGTTCTATTTTATGATATCAGCAGAAAATGAATGAGCGTTCATTCATTCGTATTCCACATTTTAGCACTGAGGTGATTCCATGGCAAGTCAGAAAAAAGAAAAATATACCCAAATCCTCGATGCAGCGGTCAAGGTATTTGCAGAAAACGGATTTCACCGTTCGCAAGTTTCCAAGATTGCCAAAACGGCTGGAGTAGCTGACGGTACTATTTATTTATATTTCAAACGAAAGGAGGATATCCTCATTTCCTTGTTCCGCGAGAAGCTGGGCGAGCTTGTCGCCAAGTTTCACACCAGCCTCGAAGAAGCCACAGGGGCTAAGGAAGCGCTGCGCAAGGTATGTGAAATTCATTTTACCGAACTCGAAAATGATCCCGATTTCGCCTTCGTGACGCAGATCGAGCTTCGACAGAGCTCGCTTGAACTCCGCAAGGAGATCGGCAAGACGATTAAGCCGTACATCGTGCTGATTGAACAAATTCTGCTGCAGGGCATTGAAGAGAAAGTGTTCCGTTCCGATCTGGACGTGAAGCTCACCCGTCTTCTTATTTTCGGTTCCATGGACGAGGTCGTTACCTCATGGCTCATCTCCGGGCAGAAGTATTCTCTCTCCGGACAACTGGACGGTGCGGTAGGCTTCTTTTTAAAAGGGCTCGAGGCATGAAAAAACGAAAGGGGCAATGAAAGATGAATATCATCGTATTAGTCAAGCAGACGTTCGATACGGAGGAAAAGATCTTCATCGCAGAAGGAGGCGTCGTCGAAGACGGGGTCAAATTCGTGCTTAATCCCTATGACGAATACGCAGTGGAAGAAGCGATTCGCATCCGTGATGATATGGGCGGCAAAGTGACCGTCGTCTCCTCCGGTCCCGAGCGCGCAGCCGAAGCGTTGCGCACGGCGCTCGCCATGGGCGCCGACGAGGCCGTGCTGCTGAACGACGAGCGTATCGGCGCGGATGAACACGCGGTCGCGCAAGCGTTGGCCGCTTTCGTCGGCACGGAGCCGTACGACCTTGTCCTCGGCGGCAACTTCTCCGTGGATAACGGTGCGGGGCAAGTGGCCGTAAGGCTGGCGAAGCTGCTCGGCATCCCGCATGTGTCGGCCATTACGAAGCTGGACATCGCCGACGGACGCGCCGTGTGCTCCCGGGACGCCGAGGGTGATACGGAGATCCTTGAGCTGCCGCTGCCGGCGCTATTTACGGCCCAGCAAGGGCTGAACGAGCCGCGCTACCCTTCGCTGCAAGGCATTATGAAGGCGAAGAAGAAGCCGTTCCGCGAGCTGACGCTGGACGACTTTGGCGTGACAGCCGAAGCGTGCACCGCGCGCGCCGAGCTGTTCCTGCCCCCACAGCGCCAAGCGGGCAAGCTGATCTCCGGGGAACCGGGGGAGCAGGCGCAGGAGCTGTTCCGGCTGTTGCGTACAGAAGCGAAGGTTGTATGATTCCGATTCCGATTCCGGCAAGGTCCATATTTGAAGGAGGCGATTGACCATGTCCAGAACAATTCTTGTTGTAGCCGAAGCGAAAGGCGGCGTTCTTCGGCAGGTATCTTATGAAGCGATCGGTGCGGCCCGCACTGCTGCCGGCGACGGCGGAACCGTGGCCGCTGTCATCATGGGTTCTGATGTGACCCGGCTTGCGGGCGATTTGGCCGTCTATGGCGCAGATTGTATTTATTCCGTTGATCATTCCGCTCTCACTCATTATCATCCGGAAGCTTACTTTGCCGCGCTGCAGGCAGTCATGCAGGAAGTCCGCCCAGACGGCGTGTTCTTCGGCCATACCGCGTGGGGCAAAGATCTTGCGCCCCAATTGGCTGCCGCGCTCGGCGCCGGCCAGATCTCCGACGTCATCTCCATGGACACGGACGACAGCGGCGAACTGCTGTTTACCCGTCCGATCTATGCAGGCAAAGCTATGGAGAAGAAAAAATTTATGTCAACGCCGTGGATCGTCACGATCCGCCCGAATAACATTCCGCCTCTGACCGCTGAAGCAGGCCGGACGGCGCCAGTAACAGCTGTCGCTTATCCAGAGCCGCCGCTGGCCGCCGTCATCCGCGAGGTTGTGCAAAATACGGCCGGCAAGATGGATCTGAGCGAAGCGAAGGTCATCGTCTCCGGGGGCCGGGGCGTCCGCAGCGCCGAGGGCTTCAAGCCGCTGGAGGAGCTCGCGGACGTGCTGGGCGGCGCCGTCGGCGCTTCACGCGGCGCGTGCGATGCGGCCTATTGCGATTATGCCCTGCAAATCGGCCAGACTGGCAAGGTCGTCACGCCGGAGCTGTACATCGCCTGCGGCATCAGCGGCGCGATCCAGCATCTGGCCGGTATGAGCCAATCACGGGTCATCATCGCGATTAACAAAGACCCGGAGGCGCCGATTTTTCAGGTTGCCGATTACGGTATCGTAGGCGACTTGTTCGAAGTTGTGCCGCTCTTGACCGAGCAATTCAAGCAGGCGCTGCAGACGTAAGGATGTAGCTTTTCTGTATCCGCTCATTCGGCCATCATTTCATACAGGAAGGGCATCAGGCAGCCTAATTAGAAGGCTCGGGATGCCCCTTAAATCCCAGTGCTTTTTTACTATTAACTATTCGATCATATCGTTCGCCATAGTTGTGACTCAGGCGGGGGAGGCTGCGAGTAACTCCCGCCCTGCAGTCACTTTTTTTTCTGGTTTGTTCCCCACTCCCGCTTCGTTCCCCATTTCTGAATGCGCTCATTCATGTTAGGAAAGTTGATGTTCAGTACGGTCGAAGCTTGTTTCCATTGGAAAGCGTACATCAGAAAGTACGGGGTGAGCTGCTCAACGGCATGTAGACTGTATTTTATACAGTAGATCCGGCTGTTTCTCGGCGATTGAGCCCGCTCAGTGTCAAACCATTGGATGAACTCCAATGGAACCTTCCGTTAAGCGATATACACGCTGATTCCATTGGACAGAATCCAATGGATCATAATGAAGACGCCTAACTTGCGTCCTCGAATCACCTTTATCAACAGACCATCGTTAGCGATGCAGCTCCATAATAAAAGCCGATCCTCAAAGTTGAGAGATCGGCTTCCTAGTGATGCTGCCATATTCAACTGCATGGGCACTGTCATCGCAATCCCATTATTACATAGACGCGGCTTTTAATAATGACGAGAGGTTCAATTCAGCTGTACTCTCGTATACGATATTCGCTCCTGCTATACGCAATACGCGCTCTTCACCAATGCCTACTGCGTACATTCCCGCAGCTTTGATAGCTTCAATGCCTGCTTGGGCATCTTCAATTCCGATGCAATATCGCGGGTCAGCCCCTACGGCTTCAGCACCGTTCAAGAATATATCGGGAGCAGGCTTTCCCGGAATTCCGTCCGGACTCACCATGTATTGAAACATTTCCTCCAGTCCCAGCGACGTTAAAATGCGAGGCGCATTCTTGCTGGCCGAAGCAAGAACGGCAGGCACCTTTTCTTGCTTTAACTGTTCTAGCAATTCTCCAATCCCCGGATACGTATGTTCAGGCGAGAGCTGTGTCAGCAAAGAAACATAGTGTTCATTCTTCTCCTGTGCCAAGACTGTGCGTTGATTAGGCGTAAAATCTTGCGCACGGTTACCATGAACCAGGATGCGTTCAAGAGACTCCATCCGGCTGATTCCTTTCAGCGCCTCATTGAATTCGCGGTCAATCCCGATACCTATGTTCTCCGCCATTTGCTTCCACGCCAGATAGTGATACTCTGCCGTATCTGTAATGACACCATCCAAATCAAATAATACGGCTTGCAGCTTCATCTTAGTTATCCCCCGACGCTAGATTGACAGTTAACACGTGATCGAAGCTGTATTCCGTTCCATATACTTCTAGCGTTACTGGAAGCTGATTGAGAGCCGTTATAGCGAGCTTGTCCTTCCCAATGGCAACCTCCAGGCGTTGGCCTTTCCAACTGATCGAGAACTCCAGCTTGTTCCAGTGCGCCGGCAGCTTGGGGTTCATTCTCAGCTTTCCATGGATCATGCGCACGCCCGCAAATCCCATAACGATAATTTGCCAAATCCCCCCAATGGAGGCCGTATGCATACCTAAATCAGAGGATTTCATATCCGGCCCCATATCAATCTCGCATGCCTGCTGATACAATTGATACGCTAGCGAACGATCATTCAAGTCATTTGCCAGTATCGCATGCGTAGATAAGCTTAAAGATGAGTCATGCAATGTCTTCGGCTCATAGTAATGGTAGTTGGCGATTTTAACCTCTTCACTAAACTTATCCTCTAGCAAGTAAAACAGGATCATCAGATCAGCCTGCTTCGATACCTGAATGTCACTAAGCTGCTCCAAGCTATAGTCTTCAAAGATGGTGTTCACATGGGTTTGATTTTTATATTTCGTCAGATCAATGATTCGCTTCGTCAAGTAAGTGTCATCTTGCGGCACCAGCAAATCGGTGTCGCGCGGCTGAGGCAAATATAGTTTGTCGATGGCCTCATTCCATGCAATAGCGGCTTGTTCCAACTGAAGCTTCGCGTTTAATTTTTGATATACAGCCGTGTCCCGCTCCCGCAATTGCTGATAATACGTCACCGCAAGCTCTAAGTTAAAATGCGCGAAATAGTTGGTAAACGCATTGTTGTCAACATGCTCTTTGTATTCATCCGGGCCGATTACATCGTTGATAGAATATTGCTGCCTGCTGTCGTCCCATTCCAAGCGGCTCGCCCAGAATTTTGCTGTATCAAATATGATTTCATAGCCGAATTCTTCCATGAATGCTTGATCGTCTGTTGCCATGTAATACTGCCATACGGCAAAAGCTACATCAGCGGTAATGTGCTGCTCAATAAACCCTGTCCAGATCTTCGTTTGCTTCCCTGTAACAACATCAACCCGGCCCCACTCGGGCGCAACTTCCCCGTCGCTCGGCCATGCCGCTTCCCAAGGATACATGGCTCCTTCATATCCGTTGCTTTTTGCTTTTTTCCGCGCGCCTTCCAGTCCCAAATAGCGATAAGTCAACAACGAACGCGCAATCTGAGGATTCGAATAAGTAAAGAACGGCAAAATAAACATTTCCGTATCCCAAAAGGAATGGCCATGATACCCTTCACCGCTCAAGCCTTTCGCGGCTATTCCCATCCGTTCATCATGAGCAGGCGTCATCACTGTCAAATGGTACAGGGCGAATCTGGCTGCGAGCAAGTCAAACTCATTCTCGGAATCAATGTGTAACGGGTACACTCCCCATACTTTTCGCTCCCATGCTCGGGTATGCTCGAGAAGCAATGCATCATAGCCTTTGGCAGCACAGGCCCGCAAGCTTGACAATGCTTGTTGACGCATATCCTGCAGCTCCATTCCCGCCAGGTCTTTATCCCGCGAGGTATGGACCGTAGTCAGCTTCTCCAAAGAAAGCTTTTGGCCTTTAGCCACGGCGCTCTTAAACGTCAGCATCACAACTCTGCGATCAATGCGCATGAAGGGCTCTTCTAGCTCAACGCCGTCCAGACTTGCATGATGAACCGTGTGGAACATGAAATCGATTTGCGATTCGACTGTTTTTTGTATCATCTCGATATATTTCTTATCGTATATACGTTTCTCGCCTTCATAAAAGTGCTGTGAACCGCTATTGGCCACTTGCGCATTAATGCCGCTCTCGATGCTGATTTGCACATCCGCATCGAGAGCTTCGATCTCCAGGCTCATCGCAATGACATGCAGGTTATCCAGCGATACAAATCGTTTAAATGTAAATGCCACTTCTTTTCCGGCTGAGGTCGTCCAAATGAATGAGCGAGTCAGCTCGGCTTCCTTCAAGTTCAAGGCGCGAACATAGTTGGCTGTTCGGGAGGGAGCTGCATCCAATCGTTCTCCGTCAACCCGGATATCGAGCCTGGTCACGTCTGCAGCGTTCGGCAGCTCGGATACTTCGATTCGATCCGATTGATTGAAGGTGCCGGCAACGAATAAGTTCCTTACTTCGCCAACATAAGGTTCTTCCGTTGCGCTCCGCAATCCCATATACCCATTGCCCAGGGACATAACAGCTTCGGCCTTGCCTAATAAATTTCGAGAAAAATCTGCTTCGGCAACGATCCAATTTTTAAAGTCGCCCTCTCCTAAGTCGTATTTCATCATAGCCATCTATTCCTCCGTTATACCGGCCCATCAGCCTTTTACCGCTCCTGCCGTAATTCCCTCAATAATATTTCGTTGCATAAAGACAAAGAACACGATTACCGGTATGGAAGCCATCGTCAATGCCGCCATCGCCAAATGCCATTCGTTCATATATTGACCGAAGTAAACGGATGATGCGATCGGAATCGTCTGATTCTTCTTGGAACTGAGCGTGATGAGCGGCAGCAGGAAGTCGTTCCAGATCCACAATGACTGCAAAATAGCAATCGTAGTCGTAACTGGTTTCAACAACGGAAGGACTACTCTAAAGAACGCGCCTGCAATGCCATTGCCGTCGATTAAGGCAGCTTCTTCAAGCTCACGCGGTATGGATTTGATGAAGCCGTGATATAAAAATACAGCAAGAGGAATACCGAATCCCCAATACATAATAATAATGCCGGGAATAGAATCCATAAGGCGCAATTCACTGGCTACCTTAACTAGCGGAATCATTAACGTCTGGAATGGAATAACGAGTGAGGACAATATGAGTAAAAACAAGAATTGACTCACCCAACCAGGACGCCGCACAAATTGATACGCAGCCGGTGCGCTGATGATTAAAATACCAGCCACTGAAACTACCGTAATAATGAGCGAGTTCATGAATACGCCGCCAAAGTTAAGCTGTTTCCACACCGTCGCAAAATTGCCAAAATGAAACGCACTCGGAAGAGCTGCAACCGACGACACGACTTCATTGTACGATTTAAATGAATTGACTAACGTGATAAACAACGGAAAAAATACCACTACAGCAAGCAAGGATAAGATGATGAATAGAATCGGCTTGCGTTGATTCTCGCGTTTATGCATTATAACTCTACCTCCCTACGCTTCAGCACAATGGACTGTACCAAGGTTACCGCAGCAAGAATGAGGAAGAATACGACCGCTTTCGAAGATGCGTAGGTGAACAAATTCCTTCCGAAACCTTCCGTGTAGATATGATAAGCCAACGATTGTGTTGTTCCGAAGGGTCCGCCGCCCGTAAGGGAATAGTTCAGATCGAAGCCCTTAAAGCCGTTGGCAATCGCCAAAAACAAGTTGATCGTTAATGCAGGACGAATGAGCGGGAACACAACGTTCCTCATTCTGCTCCAATATCCGGCGCCATCGATTTCGGCGGCCTCAAGCATATCTTTCGGCACGCCCTGAAGCGCAGCCAAATAAATAATCATAAAATATCCGACAGACTGCCATACAGCTACCATAACGATAGACCAGAAGGCATAATCGGGAAGACTCAGCCAATTTTTCTGAAACAGCGACCATCCCGTTGCCGCACCGATTTCGCTAAACAGATTCGTAATAATAAACTGCCAAATAAAACCTACGATTACCGAACCCATGACATAAGGCAGGAAAAAGATTGTGCGCAATACATTCCGAAATTTAATCGCTTGGTTCAACCCCAATGCGAGAAGAAAACCAATAACATTGAGGAGAACCGTCGTAACCGCAACATACTTAGCTGTAAAAACAAAAGATTTCATAAATGCCGTGTCGTGAAGCAACTGCTGATAGTTGCTCCACCCCACCCAACTAATATTGCTGCTGATTCCATCCCAATCCTGAAAGGAATAAACAATCGCTCTTAGGAATGGAACAAGAATAACTAAAGCGAAGAAGATGATAGCTGGTGCGACAAAAGCGGTATACATCAATCGCCCGCGTGTCTTAATCGTCATAAGTAATCATTCCTATTTTTTTACTTTTTGGTCCCAAACCTTTTGCAATTCCTGAATCGTCTGCTCTTTATCGAAATGTCCGCCTACATAAGCCTGCAAAGGCACAGTAAAGTCTTCTGCGATTCCGGACGGCCACAGCTGGAAGGACCAAATCAGTGTGTTATCATCTTGCAGGTACTTATTCAAATCAGCTGCCAAAGGACCCAGCTCTGCTGTAGTCTTCAAGTCTGTGAAGGCCGGAATCAGCTTATACGAATCTACGATATACTTCTGCCCGTTCTCATGGAGCCACGTCAAAAACTTCTTGCTCTCGTCAATATTTTGTGAATCTTTATTAATCGAATAATACGTCGACACACCGACAGGCAATTTGGTTTCGTCAGCGTTTTCATTAAGCGGAATGGCGAACATGCCAATATTCATATCTGGGTTGATTTTCGTAATCGAGTCGATTGCCCATACGCCTTGCTGTATCATCGCCGTCTTGCCTGATGCAAAATCCGACACTTGGTTATCGTAGCTAAGGCCGATTGTATCTGCGCCTTTCCCGTATTGGACCGTCATATCCAACACATCGAAAAATCCGTTCAGGTTCGCTAAATCCGCAATCTTAGCCTCACCTTTGGACATGTTCTCGATTGTAGCAGCAGGATCTTTCTCAAATGCAAATGGCAAGTTGAACAAATGCTGACCCAGCACCCAGAACGACTTATACCCTTCAGAGTAAGAGGATATCCCTGCAGTCTTGAGCTTTTCATTCGCTTGCTTCAGCTCTGTTAGCGTAGTCGGCAATGTATCAATGCCCGCTTGCGCGAATAAATCTTTGTTATAAATAAATCCGTATCCTTCAACAGCGAGCGGGAAGCCCAGCTTCTTGCCATCCACCGTCATTCCAGGCTCAGAGGAAGGAACAACCTTATCCATCCATGGCTCGCCTGATAAATCTACTAATCTGCCGGACCAATCTTGAATGTCCGTATAAGCTCTGGTCATAAAAATATCCGGACCGTCGCCAGCAGCAAAGCGTGTTTTTAATAACGTATCGTAGTTGCTGGTTACTTGCGCTTCAATATTGACATTGGGATTCTGCGCCATATAATCAGCAGCCATTGCTTTGATTTTATCTGTGATTTCTGTTTTGAAATCCATGATTTTGATGGTGACTTTCTCACTGTTCCCTGCATTTGCCGTGTCGCTTGCTGCTCCCTCAGTGCCGCTTGCGCTCCCGCCGCCAGCGCAACCGCTGATTAAGGACAAGGTAACAACACTCGTCAGAAGCATTAACATTAACTTACGCATCCCGATTCCCCCTCAAGTTGTTGGTTCTGTATGCCACACTTCTATTTTATAAATATTGAATTTGGCGAAACAGAGATTATCTTCGCTAAAAAGAGTAATTTATGAATCTCGCGCCTGCTTCCGGTACTTTAGAGGGGGCAAACCCTGATGTTTGCGAAATACTTTGCTGAAATAATTTTCATCGGAATAGCCGACAAGCTCAGCAATTTTAATAATGGGCATGTCTGTATGCGCAAGCAATGACTTTGCTTTTTCCATTCGTAAATCTGTCTGGTATGTCACTACCGTTGTGTTGTACATCTCTTTGAATTTTTTGGCAATATATTGCGGGCTGAAATGGAATGTTGCAGATAATGCGGATAAGGTAACGTTCTCATGAAAATGCTGCTGAATGTACTCATGGATCGCTTGTATTCCTCTACCTTCATATCTATCAGCTCCGCTGTCTTCAATGAGCCTCCACCATTGTTGAATCATCTTCGTTTCCCACTCCGCTATATAGCTAATCCATAGCGGAATCGATAAGTCAGCCGTATCCTTGCTGATCTGCCGGCTCGCTCTCTCCAACATATAATTAGCTTCCTTGGTATACATTTGCAAGTCTTTTAAAAGCAATGTGCCGCATGTACGCAATTCCTCGGCAAAGCCGTGTATGAGTTCAGCTACAAAAGCCTTGTTCCCGTCTTCTAACGCGATATTCAACAACATTTCCAGATTGGACAAGCCAGGCTTTGTGTAAGCGCTATCACATCTGGCCGAAATCGAGGATATATTGCATTGCAGCAAAGCGGTCCGCGCAGAGACAAGCTGCAACTGGATATGTTGCAGATCGGTTGCGCCGTGGCTTGTTCCCGTCAAAACCTCCAAGCCGATAGTCGCTTCCCATGCTGTTGTCACCTTTTTTATGAAATGATTCAGCTTGTTGGTCAGGCTGTAGTTAGCATCCTCAGCGGTCAGCAATAACCAACGGTATTCATCCAATCTGAACAATTGATGAGAGCCGTACCCTTCCATTGACTCATGTGCCATATTGATGAGCGCAAAAGCAAACAGCTCCCCATCCCCGTTAAACCGCTGCTCGATCAATGTTGTGCTGTTTCTCATCAGAATTACGGCGGCTCGAATATGCTCTATCGGCAGTCTTGACTTGAGTAAGTAACTTTTGATTTCTGAATAATGAGAAGTGTCGCCCTTGAGGAACTGTGTCATTTTTTGCTCGATGACCAAAAAATCAGCTTGCTGCAAGAGAAATTCTGTATCTCGTTCGATGCGCAAGCTGTTCTCCCGCTCCTTCCAAGACGTTACAGCTTGCAAAAGGGCTTGTTCCAAATCTTTCTTTTTAAATGGCTTCAAAATATAATCCACACCGTTTGCCTTTATCGTGGCGCGTGTATACATAAAGTCGTTGTATCCGCTCACAACAATAATCTTCATATCCGGATTATCCTCACGAATTAAATCCAATAACTGAACACCATCCATTTCTGGCATGCTCATGTCACAAAATAGAACCCCTGGCCGATGCAGCCGGATCATGTTCAGGGCTTCCAGTCCGTTCTCTGCCTGATATCTTTCCTTAACGCCGAACTTATCCCAATCAATCGCTAATTCAATACCTTCCCGCACATGCTCCTCATCATCGACAATCAATACTTTCACAGTCGTCTCCTACCCTTCATTCTGATTTATGTTTATATACAACGAAATGATGGTCGCTTCATAAGGAACACTGCTCATTTCCCATATAAAATCCGAGCCGTAACATAAGCGCAACCGCTGCAGCACATTAATCAGCCCAATTCCATTTTGCCCGTAATGCAGCTTGTCCTCCGCGTATTTCTGGCGAATGGCCTCCATCGTATCAGGCGTGATTCCTTTTCCATTATCAATGACCCGAATACGAAGCATATACGCCGAATCCTCAGTATCGCATTCGATATCAAGGTGTATGAATCCGAAACCGCTTCCTTTTTCGATGCCATGCACAATGCTATTTTCTATCAAAGGCTGAAGCAGCATTTTAGGAACCTTCATCGGGCGAGCTTCAGGAGGACAAGACAATGTATAGGACAATTTGTTTTTGAATCGACCCATTTGCAGTGACATATAGTCTTCGATATGCTTTAGTTCCAGCTCCAACATCACGATTTCCGTTTGAAAATCCATGCTATACCTTAAAATTGCTCCCAATTCGGAGATTTTGTCACTCATTTCATAGGCCCCGTGCTTTAACGCTTCCGTACCGATAGATTGCAAGGCGTTATATAGAAAATGCGGATTGATTTGAGCCTGCAGCATTTTTAACTGTGCCGTTGATAGCTCTAGCCGATAACGGTATTCCCGATTCATCAAGTCATCCAAATTACGAACCATGACGTAAAAACGGTCTTCTAGCAAACCCAACTCATCTGTCCGCTTGTTGCCCTTCTGAATGTCAAACCTTCCATTTTCAACTCTAGCGATATTACGAATCAGCCTTTTAACTGGCAATATCGTGAAATAGGACAATACCATCGCTAGCAGAATAACAAAGGCTATGGCAATGAATTGAATCAGCAAAGAGCGATTAAGAGTCTGGTGAGCGGATTGATAGATTACTGCAGCCGGCACGAATTTAACTAAGGTGAACGGAAAATCCTTGTACTGGTTGCGCACATAAATAAATACTCCTTCTTTGCCGTTGAACTCGCCCTCGAATGAACCTCTGCCGCCTTGAAGCTTGGTTTGAATATAGACTGCGCCGTTAGCGTCTTCTCTGGAACTATAAAGCAGCTGCTGTTCATTTTTAATAAGCAAAAAATACGCATCGTCAGCAGAAAGCTGAGAATGAATCAATTTATCGATTTCCCCTTGTCCGATATACATATTTAACGTGCCGAGTATGGTCGATTTGGGATAGTCGATAAGATTCTTCTGAATAAGCAGGACTTGTTTATTCCCCATTTTCTTAACATCATATCGAGTTGATTCGGCGTTCATATTGTGGTCATCATCTTGCAGCAGCCTCTCTAGCTCGCTATTCCCGACATCGGATGAAGTAAAGGCTTGTTTTTTCAGATGGCTGATATAGCGCACGGCATGGAACTCGGGACGGCTAATATACATGGCATTCACTTTGTTATTTATGTACAACGTTTGTAGAGGGGGCGTGTATTCCGCTCTTAAATAACTCATGAGCTGCGGATCTACATAAAAGGAGCCTGACAACATATTCAGCTCTTGAAAGTACAGCTTGAGGTGATTCGAAATGATTTCCATGGAATTGTGGTTGAGTTCGATTAATTGCTGCTTCATCGAACTCGAGGTGGTCTGATAGGCAATCAAATTGGACAATGAAAATGGAACAACGGCTGCTAATAGCATCCCTATTAACAATTTGCTGAACAAACTTCTTTTGAGCCAGTTCATGTTGTTCCCCCCTAGTTACCCCGTAATAAAGAAAATAACTAAATTGATCAACTTCATAATAGCATGTTTAATTTGCAACTCCCATGTCAATAAATCACAGCGCTAATTTACGTCTCTTCAAAGAACTGATTCTCCTCACAAATTCGGATAATATTAACATATTAGGGGATATTAAGATGTCGCGAATTATATACTCATCCTATTCCAACACAAGGGAGGCCAATTGCTATGACCATTGCAATTCCACAGCCAAAAACATTTGGACCGTTGGGCAATTTGCCCCAAATCAACCTGGATGCGCCTGTTCAGTCACTCGTAAAATTGGCTGGGGAGCATGGAACAATATTTCGCATGGATTTACCCGGAAGAAGCGAGATCTTCATCTCAGGTCATGAGTTGGTGGAAGATGCTTGTGACGAGTCCCGCTTCGACAAAAAGGTGTGGGCGCCTCTGCAGAAGGTTCGTTCGTTCACCAAGGATGGTTTGTTCACGGCCAAAACGGAGGAGCCCAATTGGCACAAAGCACACAACATTTTGCTTCCGAGCTTCAGCCAGACGGCCATGCGCGGATACCACGAGATGATGGTGGATTTGGCGGTGCAGTTGATTCAGAAGTGGTCGCGGCTGAATCCGGATGAAAGCGTCAATGTGCCGGAAGACATGACCCGCCTGACTTTGGATACAATCGGGCTGTGCGGCTTCAACTACCGCTTCAACAGCTTCTACAGAGAACAACAGCATCCATTCATCACCAGCATGGTTCGGGCGCTGGACGAATCGATGAGTCAGCTTCAGCGTCTAGGCATTCAAGATAAGCTGATGGTTATTACGAAACGTCAGTTCATACACGACAAGCAGGCGATGTTTTCCTTAGTGGATAGAATCATTACGGAACGCAAGGCCCAGGGCGATCAGGACGGAAATGATTTATTGGCCCATATGCTGAACGGAAAAGACCCCGAGACTGGAGAAGCCCTGGATGATGAAAACATCCGCTATCAGATTATTACGTTTCTGATTGCCGGACACGAAACGACAAGCGGATTGTTGTCCTTCGCGTTGTATTATCTTTTGAAGAATCCCGACAAGCTTCACCAGGCATATGAAGAGGTCGATCGCGTTCTTATGGAACCTGTTCCGTCTTATAACGAGGTAAGGAACTTGAAATACATCCGCATGATTTTGAGCGAGTCGCTGCGCCTGTGGCCCACGGCCCCGGCCTTCGCCTTGTATGCCAAGGAAGATACGATGCTGGCTGGAAAATACCCGTTGAAGCAAGGGGAAAGCGTCAATGTGCTGATTCCCAAGCTGCATCGGGATACTGAGGTCTGGGGAGAAGATGTCGAGGAGTTCCGTCCAGAGCGGTTCGAGGATCCTAGCCGGATTCCTCATCATGCCTATAAGCCGTTCGGCAACGGACAACGGGCATGCATCGGGCAGCAGTTCGCCCTTCAAGAGGCGACGCTTGTGCTCGGGATGGTATTAAAGCATTTTGAGATTATCGATCATTCCAATTACCAATTGAAGGTCAAGGAAACGTTGACGCTGAAGCCCGATGGCTTCACGATGCGGGTGCGTCCCCGTGGCGGACAAGTCGGCTACACGTTAGCAGGCGCAGCAGAGACGCGAGCGCCGGAAAAGAAGCCGGCTGAACACGCTTCCCCCAATCCGGTTGAGGCTCACAATACCCCTCTACTGGTGCTGTACGGCTCCAATCTCGGCACGGCCGAGGGAATTGCCCGGGAAATGGCGGATTCAGCCCGGTATCAAGGATTCCGGAGCGAGGTCGCGCCGCTGAACGAATATGTGGGGAAATTGCCTAAGCAGGGCGCCGTTTATATTGTATCGGCATCTTATAACGGCAAACCGCCAAGCAATGCGCAAAAGTTTGTCCAGTGGTTGCAGGAAGTGGGGTCTGGGGAGCTGGAGGGCGTGCGTTATGCCGTCTTTGGCTGCGGGGACCACAACTGGGCCAGCACATATCAAGAGGTTCCCCGCTTCATCGATGATCAGCTTGCAGCCAAGGGAGCCGCGAGGCTTACTCCGCGTGGCGAAGGAGACGCCAGCGGCGATTTCGAGATGCAGGTGGAGAGCTGGCGCGAGCATCTATGGCCGGATGTGATGACCGCTCTGGGTCTGAAGATGAATGAGAAGACAGAGAGGGAAAGCGGCACGCTCACCGTGCAGTACGTCAGCGGGTTCATCGGAACCCCGCTTGCCGAAACATACGATGCGACGTATGCCAAGGTGGCGGACAATCGCGAGCTGCAAGCAGAAGGCAGCGAGCGCAGCACCCGCCATATCGAAATCGCGCTCCCGGAAGGGATATCGTATCAAGAGGGCGATCATTTAGGGGTTCTGCCTCGGAATCGGAAGGAGCTCATCGAACGTGTCTTGCGCCGGTTCGGCATGGATGGCAACGACCATGTCGTGCTGAATGCGACCGGACGGAGTGCGGCTCACCTGCCGCTGGATCGCCCGGTAAGCTTAGACGACCTGCTGAGTCACAGCGTGGAATTGCAGGAAGCGGCGACCCGGGCGCAGCTGCGGGAGCTGGCGGCCTTCACCGTGTGTCCGCCACATAAGCGGGAGCTGGAAGCATTGCTGGAGGAAGAGGCGTACAAGACGAACGTTCTCCAGAAACGGTTGACGATGTTTGATTTGCTGGAAAAATACGAAGCCTGCGAATTGCCGTTCGAACGCTTCTTGGAGCTGCTGCCTCCTCTGAAGGCGCGATACTATTCGATATCCAGCTCGCCACGCGTGCAGCCGGAACAAGCCAGCATTACCGTTGGCGTCGTGCGCGGACCTGCATGGAGCGGCCAAGGCGAATACCGGGGCGTGGCCTCCAACTATCTTGCCGGACAGCAGCCGGGAGAAGCCATTGTCATGTTCGTCCGCACTCCGGAGTCCGGCTTCCAGCTTCCCGAGAATTCGGAAGTCCCCATCATTATGGTCGGACCGGGGACCGGGGTTGCGCCATTCCGGGGATTCCTGCAGGCTCGCCACGCGCTGAAAGAGGAAGGAAAAGCGCTTGGCGAAGCGCATCTCTATTTCGGCTGCCGCAACGAAGCGGACGAGATCTACCGTGAGGAGCTGGGACAGTTCGAACAAGAGGGGCTGGTGACGGTCCACACCGCATTTTCCCGGAAGCAAGGGCAGCCGAAGACGTATGTTCAGCATTTGATGCAGCAGCATGCGCGGGAGCTAATCGACATCATGGATAGGGGCGGACGGCTCTATGTATGCGGAGACGGCAGCAAAATGGCTCCCGATGTCGAGGCAACCTTGCAACAAGCCTATCAAGACGTTCACGGAGTCGGCGCAGCGGAAGCGAAGCAATGGATGGATCGCCTCCAGACCGAAGGGCTTTACGCCAAGGATGTGTGGGCGGGCATTTAAGAATATGTAGTGACGAGCGGCCGAGGGTGGTAGACCCTCGGCTGCTCCCTCGTTGCTCAGGTCCTCGGGCTTGGCTAATCCGCATCGCATATAGAAGCTGTGGCGTATCTTTTTTTAGCGGTCACACAGCAGCCCCATTGGATTTCATGCAGTAGAAAGTCAGAATGTAGCATGTAAACGGCATGCAGACTGCATTTGATCCAATGGATTTGGAATTTTTCTGCCAAATGTTGCGCAATAAGTGAAAAATCATTGAATCGCATTGGATGATTTCCAATGAAGCATCCCGTAAAGAGGTAGATAGGCTGCTTTCATTGCACAAAATCCAATGGACTGGCTGAAAAAGCAGAAACTATGGCTAAAAGTTATCCGATTTACAATTGTTTATATTGCAGCATAATACGATTGTTCTTTATTCTACTCCAAGTATCGTCCTTGTACCTTCTTCCAAAGGATGTTCTCGTTCACTAGGCAGCATGCTCGCTTCAAATGTTTGTGATTGGATTGATTCCCTTAGCCCTCTCACCTCCTCTGTAATATCAGTAATTTTGACAATCCAATCATTAACGTAATTTTTAACCATGTTGTCCTTTAAACCTAATTGAATAGCCCGCCTATCCAAAGGAATCCCAACCTCCAAAGTTGGGATGTGCTGGCTTCTCGATATATTTGTTCCTATTTCAATTGAATTATTTTTTTGTAGCATTCAGAACGATATTTCTCGCATAACTGCGTACGAGATGAACATGATATGATGGAAGCATCATAACAAAGAGGTGCAAGGCATGGACATCACAATCGAAGGAATTATAGCTGCCACACGGCACAAATTTGGCTTAGACAACTACTATCTGCATTCTCACGAGCTGTATCGGGACGTAAATATGTTCAATGATACGATCTACAGCTTGAGTATGGAATGGTATCCTTCTCATATCACGGAGCAGGAAGAGGAAGGACTGAATCCAGCAGGTACTGCAGTCATTCAATATGACTTGGGTGCTCGCCAATATAAGAGTGTTATCTTTGTCCAAGGAAAGTCTTATGCCAATGGGCCAACCTATCAAGACATCAGCTTGGATGAAATTATCAAATGGGTTGCGGCGGAAGCAGGGATTGTCTACGGCGAGCAGTTTCAACTATTGAAGGAAGAAGAAGGCGCATTCCATTTCAACGAGTGTGTGGACGGTATTCCCGTCTCCCCCGCCGGACATATTGAGATTCGATTCGATGAAGATGGGAAGCTCGTACAATATTCGGTGTATGGACATTTTCCTCCTACATCAATCATACAAGAAGAGACCTATTCGCTGTCCCTTGAAGATGTGGAGCTACTAGCCAAGAAGCAATTGCAGTTGATTGAGTATCCCGTTGACGAAGAGCAGTGTCTCCTTCCGCTCTATGGGATCGAGGAAATCTATGTTACGAACGATGGAACGGCTGCGATCCCATTTGAGTTCATTGTGCAAGCAAGATCACGCTTGAACATAGATAAGGTTATCGAGTGGGAGCTGCCGAGTACACGGCCGTTCGAAAGAATAGACATAGATCAGCGCGAGGAAGTCACCATTGAACAAGCACTCGCATGTGAACCTCATCCTGATACCTTCCCGATCACTGAGGCTGAGCAAGAGAAGTGTATTTCTGCAGTAAAAGAAGGGTTGCGTCAACTCTATCCGAACGATTCCAGGCAATGGGTGCTCAAGACTTTGCATCGTGAAAAAAGCTATATTCAAGCGTTATTGCGAGAGAATAAACCGACCAAACGCGTGTTCCAGCGCAAGCTGCTGTTGTTCATCGATGCCAACCGGCATGAGGTCATTAATTATATGGATAACAAGCCATTGCTCAGTATGTTCGACGAGTTTCAGGTGCAAGGAGATATTACCGTAAGTAAAGACGAAGCCTATGCCAAGCTCACGGAATCCATCGAATTAACGCCCGTCTATGTGTATGATCCAGGAAAAAAGAAGTATGTGTTGTGCGGGAAATTAGACTGTCAGTACGCTGTGAACGCAACCAGTGGAGAGGTCGTGGCATTGGGGAGTTTGTAGAAATCAATCGAGGCGCTGGTCCATAATTAAAGCTGTCAAATTCATCGCTTGTGTGAAAGAAGTCGAATACTACGACGGCTCCAAGTGGGAGAATGAGTACTATCAATATTGGAAAGATGAGCATGAGGAAGAGCCGCTTACATCTTGAAATAATCTGCTTTAAATCAATACGACAATAGAAGGGTTCGAGAATCCGGGAAGACTCTCGAACCTTTTCAATAATCATATTTATTCGTTAACATAATCTTTTAGATGATGTTTTAGATGTATTAATCCTTTCTTAGATAAAAATACAATATCCATTGCAATGACTTAACCACTGAGGCTCTTGCCACGCTACGTAACCAGACGTACGGAAGATTAATTCTTCTAAACTTTCATCATCAATACGCTCAACGACTTTATCAAACTTGACTGTATTTTTAAATCATTCTAATTCTGGGCCTATCATGCCTTGCTGCATTCTCCCATTGGGTCAGAATCGAGGGCTCTCCAGCCGAGTCTTTCGACGGTACTCTCCCCTCTAATCAGAATCCGTTTTGACCATTGGCAAGATATATAAAAGCATATAAAAAAGACCCGGGATGAACTCAGGTCTTTAACATATACTGCTAACTTACATCCTCTGCCTGTTCCCATTTGAGATCGTTCACCTCAACAAACCGGGCCGTACGGAATGATAATAGTCCTATCTCCTTATAACTGTGAAAATTAGTCACTATTACGAATAATTAAATAATTCCAATTAATGTGGCTATTACTACGAGGATGATGCTAATTCCCCATATCCAGAAAAGAGAGTAGCGGATATGACGTCCCATTTCCAGTCCAGCTAAACCTAACGCAAGCCAAAGAGCTGGTGAAAGCGGGCTCACGAACGTGCCGACGATATTACCGATAACCATGGCATACGCCGTGGATAACGAAGCGACTCCAAAGCTGGAAGCAATCTGATCGACCACGGGCAGCAGCGCAAAGTAGTACGCATCTGTACTTAATATTAAATCAAACGGCACACCCAACAAACCGACGATAATATGCAGGTAAGGAGCAATGGTTCCCGGAAGCACCTTAACGGCGTCATTGGCAATGGCATGGAGCATTCCGGTCCCGTTTAGTATTCCTAAAAATAAGCCGGCTGCAAGAATGATTGACGCCATTGTAAGAGCATTGGGCGCATGCGCGCGCAATCTCTCCATCTGATCATTTACTTTGAAGAAGTTAAGCGGCAACGCAATACTTACGCCAATCATGAAAGCCAAGCCTGCCGGGATGATTCCGGCCACAAGCACGCCGACTACCGTTAAGGCCAGGCAAGCATTGACCCAAAGCAATTTAGGACGAGCCAGGCCATTCGCCTGCTCGGTCTTGACGGAAGCTTCCTGCGCTACCGCTGTCGCTTCAAGAGATGCTGCAACCTCTAACGAACCATAATTTCTGATGATTCTTCTCTTCTCCCTTATGCCTAGAAGAACGGCTAAAGCAATCATGAGAATCATGCCGATGATTTGGATAGGAATAAGCGGCTTCCATAATTCCGTGACATCCGTTTCCAAGACGGTAGCTGTTCGTCCTAAAGGACCCGCCCACGGAATCATATTCATGATACTTGCGCTTCCCCCAACTAATAGGAGCAACAAATAGGGATTCATTTTTAAACGCTTATAAACGGGTAAAAGCGCAGGAATGGTAATTAAAAAGGTCGAAGCGCCCGATCCGTCTAAATGGGCAATCGCTGCCACCACAACGGTTCCGACACTAACGGTGATCACGCTTCCGCGTGAAAAAGCGACCATTTTATTAATTAGTGGATCAAAAAGTCCAACGTCCTGCATAATGCCAAAAAAGATAATCGCAAAAATAAACATAATCGCAACATTGATGACAGAGCTTACGCCATTTCCAAAAAAGCTGCCAATTTCCACGAAACTATAACCCGCTATTAAAGCGCCTAGAATCGGTGGTATAACCATGGCAACAATCGGAATCACTTTTCCGCTGATAAGCAATGTGACAATAATTAAAATCGTAATCAGACCAATCAAACTAAGACTCAACATGATATCCCCTTTCCGTGATAGCCGCGTTTCACACGTAACCTCATTCCACATTGAATGAATGCGTTTACAATTCAATGTAAAACCATAATCCTTTTTAGATTAGTATGAAATTTATCACAGATGAAGTGGAGGATAAATATTGTGAACATAAAAACAATATTACTCATTTTAATGATTTTGTTCATAAGTTTCACAGATGATATATCTTCGTTCCGGCCTTCCTACCGTGCCATAGATGAGCTTCGTTTTTACCATTTTAAGAGAAACTAAATATTCTAAATAACGCCGCGCAGTAGAACGGCTGATGCCTAGCTCGGAGCTTAATTCAACAGCCGTAATTCCATCCATTTCCGTTTTGGTGAATACGCGATGAATCTTGTCTAAAGTAAGAGAGTCAATTCCTTTAGGAAGAGCTGCATCAACCCTTGCGGAAGAATCAGGAACACGATGCAAGCCGAATAAAGCGTCGATATCGCCCTGCTCCATTTCCTTCTTGGAGTGCAGGATACTCCGGTATTCTTTATATTTTAATAATGTTTGACTAAAGCGCTCCTCACCTACAGGCTTTACGATATAATCAAATATGCCGCCGCGAAGAGCTTCCTGAATGGACTTTACTTCCTTTTCAGCAGTGACGATGATGATGTCAGCTTCATGGTAAGAATGACGAATCTTCCAGAAGAGATCCATCCCTTCCACATCGGGTATATATAAATCCAACAAAAAGATATCCGGAATCGTTTCACTGTTTTCAAGATAATCTAACGCTTCTCTTCTGCTCTTGGCTATGTAATGAACGGCAAAGCCGGCTGTTTTTTCAACATATTGACGATGAATGTCAGCGACTCTAAAATCATCCTCGATAATAAGCACCGAAAATAGGTCCTTCACAGCGATCCCCTTCCGTCCTTTGGTATGATGATCATAAAACAAGCTCCTCCGAGCTCCCCTTCCCCTTCTTCTAACAATATCTCGCCACCAACGCCATTCAGCATCAGCTTCGTAAGAGCCAGGCCTGTTCCTCTATGGCTGCCCTTCTTCGTTGAAAATCCTTGTTCAAAGATGCGAGTGAACTTCTTTTCAGCCACCCCCGAGCCCGAATCTTCAATTTCAAAAATACAATCGTCCCCAATATCAGTAAAAAAGATGGAAACCTTACGCTGACCGCCTTCCTTTTGTTTTACCGATTCCAATGCATTTTCGATCACGTTGCCCAGCGCGGTTAACAGCGCATCCTGTTTTCCCTCTGAAAATGGATAATCGAAACGGCTGTCTGGATGAATGACCATAGAAATGCCAAGCTCATTGGCTTGGTTAAACTTCCCTTGAAATAGGGCCTGAATCAGAGGGTCAGCTACTTTCTCCGATAAAAACGTTAACCTGTCTTGCTGGATATTGCTTTCTTTCTTTATAAAATCGATCGCCTCATTTTTTCGATTATTTTGCACAAGCCCAAGTATGATATGCAGCTTATTGGAGTACTCATGCGTTTGTGCCCGCTGCGCATTCGCATATTGTTTACTTATAGAAAGCTCCTCCGTCACTTTTTCTAACTCCGTTTTTTTACGGAAAGTATAGACGATCCCCGTGAATGCGTCTTCACTTAAAATGGGGGTCTGATTGACGAGAACGACAGCTTCGCCAAGCACCATTTCCCGGTTAACCAATCGGCTTCTCTGCTTTGCATTCGTATCCGTATTGAGTGAAGGAACAATCTCTTTAATGGATGCGCCCACATAATTCATTTGTTTCTGCCTCATTTGTGTGAACAGAATGTCTTTGGCCGCTTTATTAATCGCCGTAATCGCCCCATGATTATCCACGGCAATAATTCCTTCATGCGTAGATTGCAAAATCGCTTCCTTCTGAAGATACAAATGAGAAATCTCCTCAGGCTCCATATTATGCAATAATCTTTTGATATAATAAGCAATAAAGATAGCTCCGGAAATGCCAAATAGAATAATCATACTTAAGGTTAACCAGAGTGATTTGCTCTGGTCCGCTACGATTCGATGTACATCATTATTGAGAAAACCGACAGACACGATCCCCACGATCTTCCCTTCCGAGAAAATGGGCACCTTCCCCCGAATCGATAATCCCAGCGTTCCTTCCTTCTTTGATACATAGGACTCGCCATGAAGCAAGGCCCTGTCATTATCACTCCCTACCATTTTCGCTCCGATAATGTTCGAATTGGGATGGGATTGTCTAATTTCGTCTGTATCCCCAACAACAATAAATTCGGCTCCTGACTCCTGCTGGATCGGCTGAACAATAGCTTGAATCACGAGAGAGGGATTTTCCAATTGAAAAGCTTCTCTAATTTCCGGTATATTCGCGACACTATGTGCAAGACTTAAGGCTCTTTTTCCTGTTTGATCCTCCGCCATATTCAATATAAAACGTTCTAGAAATACAGCAAAAATAAAACATATTCCAATAATCAAAAAACTGATGAGCAAGATCATCTTCAGTCTTAAATTACATTTTATATTAGAAAACCGCTTCATGTTTTATACTCCTAAAAGTTGAAATAATTATTTTTTAGCTATGGTTAAATAATCCTATTATATCATTATCCTATTTTAGTAAAAACTCCTTCAGGGAGTTACCTCCTATAATGAAAGCACTTAAGCAAATAAAGCTCCTTCCTCAGCTAATCGTCTGCGATGGTCAGGGAATTGCTCACCCCAGACGATTTGGATTAGCGAGTCACTTAGGGGTTCTGCTCGACATTCCTACAATAGGATGTGGAAAAACAAAGTTATTAGGAGAGTTCAAAGACCCCGATCTAAAAAGAGGGGCTCATTCACCATTAGTTGACAATTGTGAGGTTATTGGGAGTGTACTAAGAACTCGGGACAACATTAAACCTATTTTCGTGTCGATTGGTCATCGTGTTTCCTTAAAAACAGCCTGTGAATGGATTTTAGAACTCTCGCCTCGCTATCGTTTACCGGAAACTACACGTCGAGCTGATCAACTTGTTAATAAGGTTTTATCTAACATTCAAAATGATCCAAAATAAAATGAAGGGCGATTTACCGCCCTTCAAAGCATCGTCTACACGCAAAGAAGGCTTACCCCTACTAAACTTCAAGTGGAATAAGCCTTCTAAGTTTATCAAGTGTGTAACCTATAACGTGTCAATGGCGCAGAGCGGTTACCATTACAGCCTACGATTTAGTCAATTACGTATAGGAATGGGCCCTAATTGAGCCTTGCCAACAACATTCATGACAATCTCCGCGGCTCGCTCATATCCGCCAGCTTGACGCAGAGATTCGCCGATGGCGCGGGCATGCTGCTTGTAGGACGATTGATTCAATACATCCAAGAGAGCATTTCTCAACACGGCTGGCGCAAGCTCGTTCTTATCCACGATAACACCTGCCCCAAGCTCCTGTACTTGCTGTGCCACCATGGGCTGATCGGACGTTAATGGAATCATGACTAGCGGAACATCGTAATATAGTGCTTCGCTTGTACTGTTCATGCCGGCATGAGTAATAAAGGCATCAACTTGCTGAAGTACTTCCAACTGCGGAAAGTATGGCTTCACGATGAAGTTGTCCGGAATATGGTCTGCGAGCGGCTCCAGATCCGTGCCTTTGCCAGAGGATAAAATAAACTGAATCGGTTCATCACGAAAAGCCTCGAAGCAAAGCTTATAGAAGTTAATGTCTTTGTTTAAAATGCTTCCCATCGAAATATAGACGGTATGTGCATAGGGAAGCTGATGTCGATCCAACGAAAAATCGGGTGCATCTGTGCGAGGTACGATGGAGGAACCTGTGAATATATAGCTATCGTCCAGCTCCTCCACCTGTGGTTGAAAATAACGGCTTGTATGCACGATCTTTAATCGTCCATAAGCCTTGACAATATCATGAATGGCAGGTACGGACAGTTGGTAACGGTCAGCTAATTGCCGCGCTGTGTTCATCGTTGACTCATAGATGGATTGTATCTCTTCATCATCCAACCCATCCACGTCATGTTCAGATCCAAGCGGCTTCACGAAAACAAATGAGGAGATGGAGCATACTGCGGGGATGCCGAGCCTCTCCGCGATCATTTTACCGCCCCAGCCTAATAAGTAATCATAAATCAAATAGTCGTACGAATCCTGTTCGGTCAATGCGAGAACCTCCGGAATGACGGGCTCGATAAAGCCGCGCAACACCATATGGATAAATTGATAGGGATGTTTATATACAATTGGCTTTAATACAGGATCATCCGCGAATGATCCTCTGGCGTAAGTGTAAGTCAAGACTTTCGCTCCAGTTGCTTCAATCCGTTTGCGATATTCTTCCGTGCACACATAAGTGATTTCTTCGCCGCATTTCACCAACTGTTGGACCAATCCCAACGATGGATTGACATGTCCTTCAGCAGGAGTGATGACAACCAATACACGTGCCAAATTCTCCACCTCCGATAATGGATATCTACATGACATATTTTCTACAAGGGAGCTTGTGCATTTGAACTTCCTGTTTGATTAAGAGATGACTGTGGAACGTCGCGAGCCTCCGTTGCAATGCGGAGAGAAGCGAGCAAGCTCAGAATGACGAAGCATAGCTGGAGAGACAATACCAGCATGACTCCGGTGAAAATCCCCCATTGGAAACTTAACGCGAGTGCTATTCCTACCCAATCGGATATTCTGCTTAACCCGTTCAGCGGCATGCCTGTTCCAACAGCGAGCAGTATGGCGTATATTTCTTTGTGACTGTCTTGTAAAGCGGATGTCTTAGGTGCGGATATGTTGCGAAAGGAAGGGAGTGTCATGCTTAGCGCGAGCGCGATTAACGAAAGCACAATCCAGAACACCAATCTCCAGGATATCAAATGATGCCGATGGTCAACGCTCGATACTTGAGATGGAAAATCCTATCTTTTCTGAGCTTGTTTCTTTTACACCTCCTGGGATTAGTAGTTGTTTCAACAATACTCGTCGTAGCAACTATTTGTTTGAAAAAGAGACATAGCCTAAGTATCACGGTACTTCTCAATAGCATGTCCCTTTCCTTGATCAAAACAGTTGCTATGACTATTATATTCATGACCACTATTTATGTCAATACCTGTAAAACAACAAACTTCACCAATTTTCTTGCCGCTTGATCCACAGGTTGCCTTCCATGTTGAATGTTCGCCGAGCGCTGTCCTTTTGATCGTGTTTTACGGAGCGGATAGATACGGTTTGCGGCTGTAAAGCTCCTACTTTTTTTCCGTTGACTGCATCGTATATCAGAGTGGCCTCCGTCAAGGATGACGATTTCCGCTTTGCGCAGGATTTAATACCCATGTCTTGCCTTTATAACGATTGATTGGATACCAGCTCAGTCCCCCGTCGTCTACTTGTTCACTGATGATGGGCGCAGTTTGAGCTGCCAAGGCCTCGACCGTCATACACGAAGCGGCTGGTGACGCTATTCTCGCGCAGGCCGCTGCGGGAAACCCTCGGGGTCGTACTCATGGTGAATATGGCTGCCATCCGGTTTCTCCACCTTGGCGGTCCGATTGAACGCCTCATAGGAATAGGTGACGGTGCTGCTGCTGTCGGTCTGTTTTGTCATGTAAGACTTAAAAGCTGATTGTGCCAATGCCCCTCTATCTTTTTGCCTTTCAGACGATTCTCAATGCAGACAACTTTAGCGATCTATGTAGTATTTGATGCACTAGTCGTTTATGACAGCCTAAATTGAACCATGTTAATCATTGTCTTCCTCGTCTTCTTTTCTTTCCACCTCAAAAGTCTCCATCCAGTATTTAGCCCTATATGCAATTTTTTCGTTAGATGAATCTGCCAAAGTAGAAATAAAATCTTCTGCATTTTCATCATTCCATACAATCGTCTCAAAATATTTTTCAATAACCGATGCAGACCAAGCTTGATTAATATGTTCCGCTAGTTTTTTTAATTCGGGTAAAGCAAGTTCAGAAATGGTTTCAGGCATATATTGTATAACGTCTAAAGCCCAATAATGAGGTGCTGTAGGATTTGGTTCGTTCAATATCTTCAAAAGATAATCTATATATTTTGAAGACGGATGATAGAGTATTGAGCCTATCCATTCAGGAGCATTATTCCACTGTTTTGTTTTAAGATTTTCTTTAATATACGAGATAATATCTTGCTCAACATCATCATGTTTTAATGCACGGACTTGTTCCCCAAAAAATTTTCGTACTTTTTGTCCTTCTCCACGTACTACTGTTTGCATCATTTCGTTATACATTCTCACTAAATCTCCAAGAGAACTTTTACTTTGCATTATTTCTCCCTCCATGAAACTCTTTGCTTATTGAAGAACTCAAGACCTTTTTCACTTGATCCCAAACCTAAACTTAAAACGTCACCTCTCTCAAATTTAACTTCAACGAGACCGTCTTTGTGTACAGGTAAATGAGAATAGTCTGGATGATTTCGAGTAGATTCATGAGTTCCACCAAATTGATTGATCAACGTATCTTTTGTACCCGGTTCAACTTCAAACTCAACAAAACGAGTGTAGTTTCTCGATTTTTGTGACTTGCGTTTAGAAAGATCTCCCGAACCATAGTGTGGATCATCAGTAATTTTGAGTTCACTTTTTCCTTCAACTCGTTTGGTCAGAATCCCGTCGTTCTTCTCTAACTTAATGAATTCTTTTTCAGACATAACCCGATAAAACTTTTCGGTTTTCTGGTCAGCTTGTTGTGTACCCTCAAAAGGCCCTTCCTTCTTGCCGCCGCCACCGCATCCAACAGACTGGCTGCTATACCCGCTCGGGTCCACGTAATTAATCGGGTTGTTCCCGACATACGCATACAGATTCAGACCGTCGCCGCGGTATTCGTCCTCCTGCGTAAACCGGGCGATTACAGGGTTATAGAACCTTGCGCGCAGGTAATACTGCTCCGTCGTGTGGTCAAACTGCTCACCCGCATAGCGGAAGCGGTTCGGGATGCCTTCTGTGGCGGATAAAGTGCGACCGAACGCGTCGTACTCATAGCTGTTTACGATTCCGCCGAGGCGGTTCGTGATGTGCGCCACATCGCCGTGCTGCTTGTTTCAGGTAGTAGTAGGAATCTCCCCTGCTATCCACCTGCGCCAGCCATTATAGCTGTTTACTATCCCGCCGAGACGGTTCGTGATGTGCGCCACATCGCCGTGCTGATTATTCAGGTAGTAATAGGAATCTCCCCTGCCATCCACCTGCGCCAGCAATTCGTGGCCGCGGACGTAGGATGCCTTGACGTGGTGCTCACTGTCCAACTCGCTGACCATGTTCCAGCCGTCATACACGAAACGGCTGGTAACGCCGTTCTCGCGGAGGCCGCTGCCGACCATTCAAGGTCAGATTGATCGTATTCAAACGCGGTTGGAGGTTTCCCTCATTGAAAAGGCTTATTCTCCCCTCAATTTGCAAGTTGGAATAAGCCTTTTATCAATTAGTTAAGTCTTAAAGTTTATTGGTAGTATTGTACTTAAAAGAAGTGATCACGTTAAGGTATTTTTCTCCGCACAAATTAGCTAGCTGTTGTAGTCTCCTTCCCCAACTTGCCATAATAGTTGTTCAATCTTCGCTACAATTTCATCTTTACTGTTGGTTGAATAAGATTCTAATGGATTTCCCCAATCGTGATCCTTTATTAACTCCAAACCATACTCACCATTCGGATCACCTTCTGGATACCATCCCACATCTAAAAGAATTTTATATCGAGTATGACTTATTTGAAGTAAATCTTCTGTAAAGTTAATCCATTTATCATCATACCTATTTAAAATTTTTGGGTCTAATTCAATAAAAGTATTGTAGTCTACCTTCCAAGAAGATGGTATCCTAAAGGGTTGCAATTTCAGAGTTGGGGGGTTACGTTTCACTCTCATGCTATCACCTGCTTAACTATTTTTTCTTGGTTTAGATTTTTTTAAATATTCCTCTGATCTATTTCCATAAATAGTATTTACATGATATACTTTGCCAGCGGTTATTTCCGCCCGAATCCATGATGTTTCAGTACCTAAGTCAAATCCAATTGGCCTTCCAGTATCATAAATAAAGTACATTTCCCCTTAATCTCCATCTACAATTTCCCCCTTCCATAAAGCTTCTTTTTTAAGCCCCTTATTATTAACCCCTGGGAGATACTGCGCATGTTTCTTTCCGGTTTTACTAAATAATTCTGCTTCATCAGCTGTTTTTGCCTTCACGTGTTTAAATCCATGCTCAGCTGGAATTGCATTGTGCAACGTTCTTCGGAATTCCTTACGACTATAGTAGCCGCCATGAGTAATTTCATCATGCCTTTGTGAGAAATTAGGTTTACCACTGCCCCCGAAAGGCCCTTCCTTCTTGCCGCCACCACATCCAACCGATTGGCCGCTATACCCGCTCGGGTCCACGTAATTAATCGGATTGTTTCCGACATACGCATACAGATTCAGACCATCGCCGCGGTACTCGTCCTCCTGGGTGAACCGGGCGATTACAGGGTTATAGAACCTCGCGCGCAGGTAATACTGCTCCGTCGTGTGATCATACTGCTCGCCCGCATAGCGGAAGCGGTTCGGGATGCCTTCTGTGGCGGATAGGGTGCGCCGAACGCGTCGTACTCATAGCTGTTTACAATACCGCCGAGGCGGTTCGTGATGTGCGCGACATCGCCGTGCTGGATGTTCAGGTAGTAGCAGGAATCTCCCCTGCCATCCGGCTGCGCCAGCAAGTCATGCCCGCGGACATAGAATGCTTTACGTGGTGCCTCTTTCATAGACTTCAAAGTTCAAATCGCGCTGGTAGTCAATTCGGCTGGGCGCGGCCATCCTTATCGAAAAGGCTTATTCCCTCTTAAATTGCAAGTTGGAATAAGCCTATGAATAGAGACGTCGAGTGTTAAACTATGTCGCTCTCAAACATTTTAAAGAAATTTATAGTTATTATTAGTTACTTGTATACATGGAACTTTTAGTCTAATTTCTTTCACTTCAAATGACATTGCTAAATATCAAAATATATATTAAGTCCTATCACTATCCAGTGACATACCTTGTCTAAAATACTTCCTAACTTCAAGAATTAACTACTTCGTAGAATCCAAGCTCTAAGTAAAAATTAGTTTCATCGCAATCATCATTTTATGCAACACCAATACTAATTTCCATAGCTGCATACCTTGCTATTCCAAAGTTCATCAGGAATATAATCGTGTCTACCATACTTTTTACCTAAGTCATTAAGTATCTTTCCACACGAATTTGAGGAGTATATTGAATTGACTAAGAAATGTTATTCTGACTTCACCCTCTATATCTGAGTAATCAATGAGCATTGACGAGAAACCTAATAAAGCATTTAAGTATATGAGCGCCCCCATGAGAGACAATATTTTCAATCACACTTTTGGGGGCAATCATAACGGTACTAATCCATTCTTTTGGTATACCTATTCATTTTTTAAATCTTCAAGCTCAACATTCCAAAAATTACCTCCTCGTAAAGACTGAGAATCTATTCGCGTTATTTCATTCATAATCCAATCTAACAACTCAGATGGAATATTATTATCAAGATACGCATCTTCACCATTAGTTTCGATTGCTTTATCTATCATGCTTGAAAAAAACAGTAGACATTCAGTAAATTGATTAATTGAAGAATTTATGAATACTTCTCTATTTTGATTACCACTATCAAGATATACTATATTACCACTTGAAGTTTTTACACAAATAAAATCCCCTGCTCCTGTAGTACCAATACAAAAATAATCATCAATGGATTCTGAATTGTTATAATTCTTAAAAGACAAATTTTTCGAGGTTCTAAATTCTAAGTATGGAGAAGCAGATTCAGGTAATCCAGCTTCTATTAAAAACATTTTAACTTCAGTAGAAAGTGAGACCTCTTCAAGGTCCACAAAAGAAAAATTTATTAGTTTTCCATTTTTCACAGGATCCCATTTCTGTCTAAACTCAAAAGGTGACAGCATACCGATTCATCTCCTTAGTATGGTATTTAATCTACTTGCAATTGTATCATCTACACCTGTTATTCCCCATTCTTTTTCAATATTATGAACTCCACCGTAGCCAGGATGTAAGGTGAGTGGCAAGGCAGCAGCTTGACCACCTTCTCCAATATGGTGGTGTCTAAATGGATCCTCTAAGTAATTCTTATATTGTGGGAAATGCTGTATAAAGTGTTCATCAACTACTGGAGCTCTACCTCTCCTAATTTCTGTTGCATTCTCTTCACTCCAAAACTCTGGATTTCTCTTCAGCAATTCTTTGAAGAATTTTTTAGAGTTTCTTTCCCAACCAGCAGAGTTAGTTCCCGAGGCTCCCTTTCCTTTATAATTCATTTCAACTAATAACCTTGGATCTATAAGATATTCTTTTGGGTAATTAGTTAAATCTCTTCCCCTATACCCTCTTATGGTATCAAGATCCCCCTCATTCTTACCACCCTTAGCATAAACATTTCCTTTTTCCTCGCACATATACCCGCTCGGGTCCACGTAATTAATCGGGTTGTTCCCAACATACGCATACAAATTCAGACCGTCGCCCCGGTACTCGTCCTCCTGCGTAAACCGGGCGATTACAGGGTTATAGAACCTCGCGCGCAGGTAATACTGCTCCGTCGTGTGGTCAAACTGCTCACCCGCATAGCGGAAGCGGTTCGGGATGCCTTCTGTGGCGGATAGAGTGCGACCGAACGCGTCGTACTCATAGCTGTTTACAATTCCGCCGAGGCGGTTCGTGATGTGCGCGACATCGCCGTGCTGGTTGTTCAGATAGTAGTAGGAATCTCCCCTGCCATCCACCTGCGCCAGCCATTCATGGCCGCGGACATAGGATGCCTTGACGTTATGTTCCCCGTCCAGCTCGTTGACCATGTTCCATCCGTCATACACGAAACGGCTGGTCACGCCGTTCTCGCGCAGGCCGCTGCGCAGCCCCTCAGGGTCATAGAAGTGGTGAATATGGCTGCCATCTGGCTTCTCCACCTTAGCGGTCCGATTGAACGCGTCGTACGAATAGGTCGTGGTGCCGCTGCCAGAACGTTCAGAGACCATATTGCCTTGGCGATCGTATTCAAACTCGGTTTGGCGACTATCCTCTTCCAAGAACGACAACAACCGATTGCGGCTGTCGTAAGTGTAGCTCGTTGCCCGGCCATCCAACACGCGGCGAATGCGGTTCCCCGCCCGGTCGTAGCTGAACGACTCTTGCGCTCCGCTGCCGTAATCCACCTCTAGCAGGCGGTTCAAGCGGTCGTAGCCATATAAGGTGAGCTGATGCTGCTCCATCTTGGCAATCTGGTTGCCGTTGTTGTCGTAGCTATAGGTGTGCCGCATCAGGTCCTGGCCTTCTTGACTCGTCGCCCGCAGGCTCGTCATGTGGCCGTCCCCGTCA
>NZ_JAMAWB010000033.1:0-61811 GCF_023713585.1 Paenibacillus sp. MER TA 81-3 | reverse complement strand
TGCTCGCCTCCAGTGGGACAGTAAGCAAAAAAATACGATTTTCATTCGTGAAATCTGAATGAAAATCGTATTTTTTGATGTGTTCACATTCGGTTACGTACAAAAGCCGTGTTTTTCAGTGGCCTCGTCCATTTGCTATGGTTTTCTGCAATGAACTGTTCCGCATGTATGAGCTTTGTGTCGCGCTTAGTTGAGAAGGTCGTTTATTTGTTCGCCTTTTTAACTTCCACATCAAGCCCCATTTTCGTAAAGCGATCCTCCATATCCTTAGAAAGCTTAATCACTTCATGTAATTCATGTTCTTGCTCAGGTTCAGGGATTTTCGCTTTACAGCCTAAACACGCCATTTTCGTAGGGCATACATAATCCGTAACGCAAGTATCACCTAACACCTTATTAAACACACCGACTTTGCTATCTGTTGCGAATGCGTGACGGAGCAAGTGACTTTTCACCGTCACAGGGGTTTCTTCTTGCGTTGCAAATTGTAGCGCGTGTAGTAAAAATCGAATGCATGATGAGATAGCGAATTTATTTAATGCTTTATTCTGATACTGGAAGTAATACGGTTTTGGTCTGCTTTATTCTTATGAAGCGTGTTGAGTCCGTTCATCCTTAACATATTCAACAAAGATGTGGTTATTATCATCTGAATACGGGCCTTTACGATCCTTAGCAACTTGAACAACCGTTTCAGTGAATTGATCCTGGTAGTGAGAGATAAAGGATGGCTTGTCCCATAAACGGAAATACAGACGCTCTCCAATGCGTTCAGGTTCATCGTAGTGAAAATTCTAATGGGAGGCAATTAGGACGCTTCTGTGCCCCTTCTATGGCTTTGTAGAAGGCATCCCGCAGACGTTTCATTTGACTCCAACGAAAACGTGCAGTTGCCCTGATTTCAGGCAAATATGGCACAATGGCATCAGTCTCATCCTTGCGGTTATTTTGAGCTTGTTCTTTAGCTAACTTGCCAAAAGAAAAATCTCTTGAATCAAAAGATGGCATTGGGAATAAAAACTGCTCAAAATAAGATTGTTGTTCTTGATTCAAATTCCGCATCTCTTGGATCGAATAAAATTGGAATAAATCTCTCATTCTTGAGTGAATACTCTGCAAATGTAATTCGATAGATCTTGGATCTAAATTTCGATCTGTATTAACCAGCATGTAAAGTAAAAGATGATTACACCACGGCATATCCATAATCTGATTTATAAAATACTTGATATTCCGTTCATTTACTTTATCCAGTAAAAATACGCCCCTGACATCTTGGAGATCCAGAATGTTATCATCTACTTTTCCTTGCAATGTTGAATAATACTCTGATTCAGGCCGTTTTTCTTTGCGCTTGGCATTGAACTCTCGTTCTCTTTGTTCCATGCTTTCAAGCATTTGGTCGTGAGCTTTCCGATCAGGCAATTCATCAAATCCCCAATGATTCGGATCAAGCTGTTTTCGTTCCGTGTTAATGTAATGATTCAGACGCTTTACAGTGTCTTTACCGAACCTCAAGAATTTCACTTTGCATGACATTTCGTTCATGAGGTAATCTTCAATCGCAACACGAATTGCTTCTCGCGGATCACTCCATTGAACACGACTTCCTTGATAATTGCTGTGCTTATCTAACCATGTAAAAAAGGGAAGAAGTGCTTGCAAGTAGGAGAGTGCAGAGCTTTGACTGATCCTTCCTTTACAGTCATGATAGAACCAACAACTCATAACGGCTTTCGACACCTTCTGGACAATAAATGTAATAATAATTTGTTGAATGTACGATACGACAACCATAAGACACCTCGTTGCTGTTAAGAATATAACTGCATAGGGGAATATACGTTCGATTTGATATTATAAAAAAAGTTCTTGCCCGATTGCTATTTCATTTCATTAGTTTGACTTGAAGTTGACCAACCTTTTCGCTTTTGCTCAAGTGTTGAGCTAATTCTTTTACAGTGAACACATCCACAACATCCCCCCCAATGAGTCATATCGTACCATGTCAAAATATGGTTGTAAATAACGGTTATTGTCGTAGTTTAATTCACTCACTTCTTTATAAAAAAAGAGGATGAGCACCACGTATAAGGAGATATTCCTTTTGCATGACTCATCCTTTCTTAAAATGTCTAACATTGTATTCAATTGCTTATTTTTATTGATTTTGTTGGACTTACTTTACCTTTGATGTTACAGAGTAGTTGGTGCCTTTTTTGTTGCCCATCACTTTGATTTGGCCGCAATTGAAATTTATACATCTTGAATCCATTTATTCAACTGGTCGGCTACGGTAGGGTGGTTAAGATAGGCGAAAAAATTAGTTATGAAGTGATTCCTCACTTGTATTGCCGTGACTAATATTCAGAGATCCTCGCAATCCGCTTTCAGGATTTATTGGTTTATCATCATAATTCTTGGATGTATTGTACTATTGACTATCATTGGAGCTATCGTCATAGAACTTGCCGATAAAACGGTTCCAGCTATTCTTGGGAATGTGGGATCTCTGACGATAGGTGCTCTGGCAGATCTGCTAGCTCCGTCCCCAGTCAATAAGAGTTGAGTTCCAGGGGTAAATCCTGCTTAAAAACAAAACAATTAGTGCCTGAATTAGATACTATGAACTTGATTCATTATCAGTCGGCTCATCGGTTGTATCACTATTTCTTCTTGTCGCAGCCCCGACCGTTCCCCGAGATCCTTATCTTCAATCGCCGCAATATTTTGTGCGCCATCCCATTCACAGTTGGGCGGGCAATCCCAATGCGAGTTCTCCGAGCGCGATGATGAATGATGAACAGGAATATACGAAATATTCGGTTATCCAAGCAGGATGCAGCCCGGCGATGTTGTTCATCGTTTTAGTTCCTTTTTTTGATGCAAAGTGATAAGAAAAAAGGGTTCTCTTATGGGAACCCTTATCTGTACGTCTGGATGAAGCTTTAGCCTTTGCCGTCTCGGATTGACCCCACCCTTTTATTCACTCTTTTGCGCAAAAAGTTAAATAGACTCTTAATTATGAATCCGTTCGTATTGTTGTATTTAGCAAAAAATTCATCCGGATTGTCATAATAACCGAGATCCTCCGTAATCGAAAAACTTTGAACATATGTGCTTTGTCCTTGCCAGCAGAGATTGATCCGTTCTTTGCTTTTTACCGATATGCCGAATCCGATATAAGCCCCGTTTACGCTGCACAGTCTATCCTTTACTCGATCCAGATAAGAATCGTCAATGATTACGCCTTCTAGCGCCTGCCACTCGTTATTGAAATACACCTCAGTCCATGCATGAACAATTTTCTGGGGAGCAAATAAATAGATGGTTCCGGTAAGAGCCCCTCTTTGCATTTGTTTATCAATGTAAAACCCGTGAATTCGGCAAGGTATGCCCACTCCCCGCAATAATGCCATTAACAGAATGCTTTTCGTGTTGCACTGCCCGTAACCGTCTTGAAGAACCTCCGAGGCGGGGATATCATCGCCCCGATTATAGCCGAACTTGATGCCGTTGCGCACATAATCATACACGCGGCGGATTTTTTCATATTCATTGAGCTTGTGCCATTGCTGCTGCGTAATCAATTGTTGAATCGAAGGATGGTTAAAATCGACTAATTTTGTCGCTTGCAAATATCGGTTCATGCCACTCACCCTTTTTAGATTAAGTATAAGGGCAACCGGGTTACTTGACTTGCAAATATCTGCTATTCTGTACAATTGCTCGCGGAGACATCCCCAACTTATCCCGTACGCTGCGGGTAAAATGCGAAGAGCTATTGAAGCCGGCCTCCAGCGCTGCCGCCGTAATCGTGAAGCCGCCAAATATATAATGGAATGCCAGTTCCAATTTATGATGGAGAATATAGCTGACTAAAGAAATCCCCATTTCCTCCTTAAACAAATGTGACAGCCTGCTCTCCGATAAATAAATCAGTTGACTGAGGGTTTTGACCGACAGTTTATGTATGGGGTACTTTTCGATACAGGTTATTACATCTTGAATGCGATCATCTAGAGTATGCTCGATTGCAGAATCATGAAGTTTTAATATTTGTTTGAATGTGGTGATGAACTCGCTGTATCCCGTGGAGCCAGTTAGCGAGAACAGAGTTCGAGAAGCCAATTGCTGTAATGAATCGGCTTGATGAGTTGCCAATACATAATAACGGCTGTCCTGCAGATATGTTCGCTTCAGTAATTCACCAAAGACAGATTCAGGATTGACTAATATGTAACATTGCCATTCCTGGCGGCCGTGTAACTTATGGTGTGTATTGGAATCGAGAATGATCCCTTCCACCCGAAGGGGCTCTTCTTCAATTGTGATGTGAAAGTCGTTCTCTAGACCTATCGTAATCTGGATATAATTATGGATGTGATAGCCAGTGTCTACTTTGTTTGTAATAAACGAGATATGATCCCTGCTTGAAAACAGAATAAGATCGTGGGGTGATTGAATCATCGAAGCGAGTGACCTCCTTACATTGCTGTCTGGCAGTAGGGTGCATTGACCCGAATTATACAAACAGCAGGGAGGGAAAGCAAGTTTCTAATGTCCATAATAAAGGAGGATAGTGTAAGGGAAGAAAAAAAGGATACAGAACCTTGGCTTGTCTGCGCAAAAAAAAGGTCCATATCCTTTGTATTTACAGAATGATTGGCAATCCATTACATTCCCGTTTCTCCACTGTCATAGTTAAATTGCCATTCAATCCCGAACTTGTCCGTTACGCTGCCGTAGCATTTGCTCCAGAACGTTTCTTGGAGGTCCATGCCGACCTTGCCGCCTTCTTTCAATTGATGAAAATACGATTGAATTTCTTCCAGGTTCTTGCTGACAATCGCAAGGCTTATGTTGTTACCCGCAATAAAAGGCATGCCGGGAAAAACATCGGAAAACATTACATTGCTGCCTTGAATGTTAAGCCGTGTGTGCATGACTAAATTTTTCGCTTCCTCCGGAAGTGTGAAATTAGGGTCTGGCGGTGTCTCGCCAAAGGTCATGATTTGCGGTTGTTCCGTTCCAAAAACTTGGGCGTAATACTCTACAGCTTCGCGGCAGTTCCCATTGAAATTAAGATAAACATCAACAGACATTCGTTTCGCTCCTTCATTTAAATTTTAATCAGTCTTTTTTCATATTGTATCATGTAACAATACATGAGCAAATATACATAGCTAATCCCAAAATAACAGATAACCAGTCCTCGCTTGGATTCTAGGTAGGGAAACGGACAGGTGGCAGCTTGACTGTTGATAATGAGAACCGTTATCAATATAATGGATAGATGATACAATCGGTGAACGGGTCGCCAATGATTGCCATGGAGTTGAACGGACACATATGGGATTAAGTGAACAGCTTGTACTATGGAATCAGGCATCCATTAAAATGCTGGATATTCGACATATAACAATGAAGTATCAGGCCAATCGATTTCATATTTTGCATGGCGGCAAGGGCGAAGGAATGGAGGACTTGTCGGATCCCTCTGGAATAGCATTCCGGCTGTGAAGGAAGGGCGGCTAATCGAGAGTAGCTTTGGCCTATCCTATTATAATGACATATATTCGTTAGATAAGCAGCTTGACTTTATTGTGGACAGCTTGCGTGAAGATCAACTCATCCAAATGAAGCTGTCAACCCGCTGTAACAGTGGAATTGGCGGCTTCTTTGTTTGCAGGGCGTACGGGTTGAAAGGTACGGAAGTGCAGGGGAGAATCTTTATCAATTATAATTAGTACAGGTGTGCTAGCATTCGCTTGCTAACAATCATCTAATCGTTTACCCATGAGGAGAGGCTGTAACGATGATTCTGAATGATCTTATTATCCTATGGAATCGCGCATCCGTGAAGGGGATATTGTATCGTTGGAAGGCGTGACAATGCTTGAGCCAGATTATATTTATATAGTTGATCATGTGGAAGACTTCGATGCCCATGTGACGGAGCTGAATAAGAGTAAGGTATGGAAGTCTTTGAAGGCGGTAAAAAAGATACCATGTCTTTCCGCTGGATGTATCTTTCAGCACGCAAGGACCGCTAGTTATTGGGCATACCACGAATCAGTTGATCCGCATTCTGACTTATGGAGTCAGAATGCTGGCCAAGAACATGTACATGATTGAAAATGAGGAGGATTCGGCGTGCAGTCATTGATAGTGCAGGATACATTCCAGGAGCGTCAGTTGTTCATTTATTTACCTGAGGGATATGACGAGAGTGAGCAGCGCTACCCAGTTGTTTATTTGCAAGATAGCGGAAATTTAATTGATCCGAAGGATAGCAGCGCCCTGCAAGCGGTTAGGGAATTAACAGCCAAGCAGGAGCTGCCGGGCATCATATTTGTCGGAGTCGCGTCGTTTAATCGCAATGACGAATATACGCCGTTTGTTTCGCCTAATGCATTTGAGCCAGATCGTATGTTTGGCGGTCGTGCCTCTACTTATGCTGCTTATCTCGCTAATGAGCTGAAGCCTTATATAGACAGCAAATATCGTACGCTGACGGATCACAAACATACGGGCATTATGGGATTTTCGCTGGGCGGGCTCATCTCTTTCTACACGGGGATGCTGTATCCTGATGTATTTGGCAGAATCGGCAGCTTCTCCGGGTCTTTCTGGTTCCCGGGCATTGTGGAATGGTTGCAGCAGTTTCCGATTCAAGATACGGGACAACGCTTGTATATGAACGTCGGACACGCCGAAGGAAGCGGAAGGACTAATGGTCAGCAGTGGATGGTGCCGAACACCAAGACTGTCTACGACTATATGCTGCAGCACGGCTTTACTACGGAGCACACGGCGCGTCAGGATATTTACGAGAGTGATTATCATTCATTTGAACGAGGGGTGCGTTATGTGCCGGAAGCGTTGCAATGGTTGTTCAACGGTGAGTGAATGTTCTGAAAGGTTGAAGGATTAAGAGTGACCGAGATAATTATCTCTAATCAACTTTAGCCAATGCAAGCGGACGCTGCTGTTTCATTGGAAATATCATAACAAGAAGATGCCGCCCTAAGGCATCTTTTTTGTTCATTCGATCCATGGAAAGAAAGGGGCGAGAAGGCCTTATTACTGCTAAACGGGGGCCCTCCTATCTAGAAAGCCAAGCCAACGGTATTTTCATTTCCCAGATGACCTCCTGCTGAGTGTTCTTGATGAAAAGAAGCGGGGTAAGGGTTGTAGTAGTCGGCTCAGCTGTAGCTGAACTATGATTGAATTTGGGCAAAAGGAAAAAGTCGTTGGCATAGGATATCCGGATCAATCCTTCTCCAAATATGCAGATCAAATTGCACAATTGCCTCTTATTACAGAATCGTGGCCGACCAAAGAATCTGTGCTTGCTTGCAGCCCGATCTTATTTACTCTATTTCCTCTGCATTTAAAGAAGATTTACTGGGGGACATTTCTTTTTGGAATGACCGTGGAATTCCGGTAGTCTCTGCTGTTAACTTTACAGTCGGGCGTAGTATGGAGGAATATTTTAAGGAAATCAAAAATTTTGGATCGACTTTTAATGTGGAAGACAAGACTGATGCTTATTTGAAAGAGCAGGAAGCTAGATTCGATCAGGTGAAGAAGATCGCTGGACCGGTTGAAGAAATTCCGAAAGTACTGTTTATCGGTGGTGCACGTGATACCTATTATTACTATCCGCCTTCATGGTGCATGATTGATGAAATGATCGAAGGTGCCGGAGGGGAGTATATGAAATTGTCGAAGGATGGATATATGGAGTTGTCAATCGAGGCAATCATTGCCGCTAATCCAGAGAAAATTATTATTACGGAATTTCAGGAACCCGATAGCGAAGCGACGAGAACCAAACTCATTTCAAACGAAAGACTTCAAAATGTCAGTGCCATAAAAACCGGGAATGTGATGGTAGCTGAATATACAAGTGCAATAAATGGCGGTCTTCAACTTGCCGATCTGTATGAGGATGTGGCGGCATTTATTCATCCTGAATTATATGCTAAGATTTAAAAAATTAGCGAGAAACAGCAGGATAAACAATGATGGGAGTCGGCAAATAACGTGGAGACCATGACGGATACAATTTTAGATGAAATGAAAGCGTCCATTAACGAATGGTTTGATTATATCGGTGACAAGGATGTTGAAGGAATTGCGAAGCGTACCTCGCTTCAAGTCGGGATTCACGATTATGCCCAACTGGAGTATGCCAAGGGTAAAATCAGTGTTACGGATTCTGAACTTGATTTTATGTCGCCAAAAGTGAAGAACAGACAGGGAGAGTCTGCCGAGCTTCTGTCCGAGGAACAAGTCAGGGAGCAGATTAAGTCTATATTTTGTGGGGTGGAGTGGATAAGCTTCGAGCTGTCGCCGCCACAGCAAAAGGAGAGAAGCAGCAATTGCTATCAAGGCTTTTATCGGCTGCAACTGGCTAACCCGGCTGCTAAAAATTGGATCTACATAGTGAAATTAGCAAGAAGAGGGGGTGCGCCCTCTAATGCAGAACAATTAGGTATGCTTTATGAACGCACTAAAAAATTTAATGACAAATTCCAGCCAGTAAAGGAAGAGGAATCATGGATGCCAATTATAAAGATATGATCCGGCAAATGATAGCGCCCTACTTTGTAACGTTGTCGCATTTATTCGAACCGGATGCGGATTATTCTGGAGTGGATTATCTGGAGCAGTATGATGAAGAATGGGGTACAAGCGATGCCAACTATACGAACAGATTCCGTGTGCTGCTTGCAATTTCTTGGAGTGAGCAGCGCAGCGAACCGGAATTTGAGCTGCTTATTCGCCATTTGCTTATTCAGGAGATCATAGACCGGGAGACGAACTCTTTTCAAGGTGCCGGCGACGCGCTGCATCTAGCTTTGTTTCTGCTGAAAACATATGGGCGTGAAGAAGACGAGGCGTTATTTATACAGGCTAAGGAAGCGAATTTTGATACCTTTTATAGCGTTGATTTGGAGTATATCGATGATAATCGATTGTTTAAGCTGGACGAATTGACTTTAGATGACTGTATCAGGCTGGCGAATGAACTGGCCGAGAAGGAATATGAACATCGGTTCATCGAGTTATGGATCGCGGAGCAAACCGAATGGAGCAAGGAAAATTTGACCCAGTTAAGATATTGGGAACAATATCGCGGCAATCTCCAAGGCGAAATTGCGGTGCTGAGAAAGCTCGAAGCTCTGTATGAAGACGGAGACGTCAGAGAATATTGTATGAGCACTTCTGATCTGTGCCGTAACGAAATTGAAGCAGGTGAGCAGTTGGCCGCTTGGAACACGCTTCAAAAGATCATTCCCCGGACGATAAAGGACAAGTCATGGTATTGCGATGGGCTAGGCAGAGAAATTATGGAGATTTGTGCCGATTTGATAATCTTCTATGGCAGAGACCATCCTGTTTCTACAAAGATATGGGCGTTCGCTGAAAATGGTATTTCCAAATCGGTAGAAAATATGGGATTGATTCTCTATGATAAAACGATAAAGGCATCAAAATTAATGGGGAATGACCATCTGGCTCAGCGGCTAACCAAACATCGAAAAAAGCTCGAGCAGAGATAGCTTCATTCAAACTGTTGGATGAGCGAATCAAACGGCTGAAGAAGATTCTGGAGGAAGCGGGGGTAGGCGGCAAGCGGCTGAAATAAAGGACGGTTTGGAGTTTGAGGACGCTAGTGAGTGTAATAAATAGAAGTGTTGATGCAAGCCGGAGCGCGGATTGAATATGCGATCCGGCTTTTTTTTTGTTAGATCATTCCTGAAAAGCAAGGCAACTAATAGACAATGATAATCATTATCATATAAAATAAGAGCAGCATAGCGTTCATAAAGGTAAAGGAAGTGGCGTGCGACATATGTCTGAGGCTAAATTGCAACACACAGATGAGATCGAACCATTCGTAATTGAGAGATCCTCGATTCGTGAAGGTTTTAGACGTGAAGGAGAATCCGGAAAATGCGAATATGCGATTTCCGAAGAGCTCGGTAAAGGATACGCCAGAGTGCTCTCTTCTAACGACAGAATTCAAATAACGGACTTTGAGATGATGTTTCATCAGAAGATAGATGTTGAATCGGTTTCAAGCACTGCCTCTGTGGATCTGTTTTTTTGTTTGGGAGAGGGGGCTCATTGGAATTGGAATGTACAAGGAATGAAAAACCGATTTGATTTTGAAACGAACGAGTGCTTTTTGATCAACAACGCAAAAGGCAAGGAAAAATCTATCGTAGAGCCTGAAAAAATATACCGATTTATGGGTGTGAAAGTTCATCCTGTTGCATTTCATACGATCCTGCAAAACATTTATAAAGAACATAATCATGCCGTTAAAGAAAACAGGTATGAGATTTTTGGGAAATATCCAATGACACCGGCGGTCAAGGTGATACTTCAGCAGATCCGGAATTGCCCGTACGAAAAATCACTGAGAAGCGTCTATATGGAAGGTAAAATACTTGAACTGATCGCTACATATGTGGGAGAGGTCGTTTGGCAAAATGGGATAACTTACCGTTCCGTGAATCTTTCCAAACAAGATATGAGCAGCATTCGCAAAACCAAGGAAATCTTGGATCAAAATATTGCTGCTTCGCTAACCTTGAACGATCTTTCCAAGATGGTTAGCTTGAATGAATGCAAGCTGAAAAAAGGATTTAAGGAGATGTATGGAAAATCGGTGCATGCGTACGTGATTGATCAACGATTGGAAACAGCACGCCTTCTTTTTGAAGAAAAAGGAGTTTCGGTCAGTGATGCCGCGTTTTTGGTCGGCTATGGAAATTTGAGCTTTTTTACATTATCTTTTCGTAAGAAATTCGGGATTAACCCGGGAGAATATTTACGTCATGTCGCAAAGTAAACATTTTGAATAAACAGATTTAACGCTGCTGTCAGCAAGTGCTGGCAGTTTTTTTATGCAAAAATAATCCGTTTTCTATTTATTTTGTTCCGTAAAGTGTTAACGGATTCTGAAAGGTATCCCGCATACTATCCTATAGAGAATCATTCTCAATAAACCGAGAGTGAATCAATACAGCAAAAAAATATGATCTATTGCAAAATCGAGAGGAGACTAACAGGTATGCAAGAGTTAAGTGTTCAAAACATAGGTACACAACAAAATCGGTGGGGGATTAAAGATGTTGTCACCTGCGTGATTTTTAACATTGTAATTATGATCATTATGACGACTGTATCGATGGGCGCTTCTATGCTGTTTACACCAGCGGTTGCCTATCTCGCAGGACCAGGCATAATGGCTTTGTTATGCGGCCCCCTCTATATAGTTATGGCAGGGAAAATTTCCAGACGCGGTGTGTTATTTGCTTGCGCGACAATCTCCGTGTTGTTTTTTTTGGCGATGGGACTGATCAATATGCTTTTTTTGCTCGGTTTTGGCATCATCGGTGAGCTTGCCATGATCGGCAAGGACAGTTACCGCAATTGGAAGCGCAATGCAGTTGGATACAGCATCTTTTTTGCAGGCTTTGCGCTATGCGCCGTACTTCCCCTAATCTTCTTCAAGCAGAAAATGATCGAAATCTATTCTGCCAGCTATACGCAGGAGGCTATGAATACGATGTTCTATTACTACGAAACTCCCAGCATGGTAGCTGTGATGGTATTCGTCACCTTGGCAGGGTCGGTACTTGGTTGTTTAATAGGGGATAAATTCCTGAACAGGCACATCAAGAAAGCAAAGCTGATCTAGCGGCAGGAGGGTAATAGATTGAACTTTCGCATCAAGAAGGTAAGGCTGGATCCGCGCACGCATTTGCTTATTCTGCTTCTTATGAGCATTCTGGCACTTATTGCGGCTTCTCATGCTCAATCCATTGCTATCATGCTATTGGGTATGCTTTATTTAGTGGTTCTCGGCTTGTTTAAAAAAGCATTTCAATATGGGCTTCTGTTCGTTTGCTTCAAAGCGGCTGTCATGGCGTTAGGCGGTACTGCGTTTGGAACCTTCGTTATTATTTTTTATACCTTTAGCACAATGATTCCATTGATGATGATTGCTTCCGCACTTATGGCCTCTTCACCAAGCGTTATGATGTGTGCATTTGAACGCATGCGTTTGCCGAAGAACCTGATTATTACCATCTGTATCCTGATTCGCTTCTTTCCAGTCATTATGCAGGAAATGGTTTCGATTCGGAATGGCATGCGTGCACGGGGAATTTTTCAGCATTGGTACAGTGTGCTGCGACAACCAGCGTTAGCCTATGAATGCTTTTTGATGCCGCTTGTTGTGCGCTGTCTAAAGCTGTCTTCCGAGTTGGCCGCGTCGGCTGTACTTCGGGGCATCGAATGTACCGTCACTCGGAGCAGTGCGCATCCGGTTGGATTCAGAACGGTGGATGGTCTCGCGATATTGATGTTTTTTATTCTAGCGACAGGAATATACGTAGTTATGTAGCATTTTAGGAGGACATGATGATTGAGCTTATAGCAGCTGGCTTTACATACGAAAGCGACGTTGAGGGTCGCAGTGAGACGGAGGGTGTAACCGACCTTCATCTATCGATTGAAGAAGGCGAATGTGTCGTGCTTTGCGGACGATCCGGCTGTGGGAAGAGCACGATTCTGCGCATGATTAATGGTCTTGCACCCCAATTCTATCCAGGTAGACTGACAGGCACTGTGCATGTGTCAGGCAAGCCCATAGCTTCTGTTCTCCCGGAAGAGAAGACAAGGCTCACGGGTTCCGTATTTCAGGATCCGCGAAGCCAATTCTTTATGTCTCTTGTGGGCGATGAGTTGGCTTTCTCGGGAGAAAATTTGGGAATAGAGTCTACCGAAATCCGAAATCTCGTTCAAGCTGCAGCAACTCGCATGAAGATTCCGCATTTGCTGGATCGTCCCTTGGATAGCCTCTCAAGCGGTCAAAAGCAAAAGGCAGCCATTGCCGCGGCAACGATATTGTCTCCGAAGCTATTGATACTGGACGAACCGAGCGCCAACCTGGATGAGAAAGCAACTTCCGATCTGGTGCAGATCCTCTTACCGCTTAAGCAGTCTGGTACGACGCTGATCATTAGCGAGCACAGGCTGCACGCATTTTTAGATGTGGTTGACCGTTACGTGTTAATCGAAAAAGGAACAATCGAAAGAATTTGGACAAAGGATGAATTTGCGGCACTTCGCTATGAGGACGTGAAGCCGTATGGACTGCGCCATCCAGATATGACTCAGGTAAACATCCATGAGGATACGAACAACGATGCATCTCGTTATGTTTGGGAAGGGAAATCGTTGTCTTATGCTTATCGAAAAACGTGCAAGCCCATGAAAGGGCTGGATATTACCCTGAGGACGGGCAGCGTTACCGCACTGACCGGAGAGAATGGCGTTGGAAAAACGACGCTGGGCAAAGTGCTTTGCGGTCTTATGCGACAGCAACGCGGAGAAGTCTATTACGGAGGGAAGAAACGCTCAGCAGCAGCAAGACGCAGCTTGAGTTATTTGGTGATGCAGGATGCGGACTACCAGCTCTATGCCGATAGCGTGGGGAATGAAATTGTACTGGGCAGGCGTCTGAATGATGAGCTCCGCTTGAGGGCCTATGAAGCGATGGACACCTTTGATCTAAGAGCGCTTCGGGACAGGCATCCCGCGTCCTTGTCCGGGGGAGAGAAGCAGCGGGTCACCATGGCTGCGGCTTACTGCTCGGACGCGGAACTGATCGTGCTGGACGAACCGACCAGCGGGCTCGACGGTGATGGTGTGCTTAAAGTTGCCGCATGGGCAAAAAAGCTTGCGCGGGCAGGAAAAACCGTTGTCATCATTACGCACGACAGGATTCTGATGGAGCTTGCCTGCGACCATATGGTGGAAATGAGAAACGAACAGGAAAGAGTGAGAACGATTGGACCATAAAATGAAATGGTCATACCCCCTTCAAGTAGACAGTGAAAAAAGAAATATACACTAAGCGGCGATCGCTACTCGATATTCAATCAGAGAGCGGTCGCCGAGTCTTTTCTGAAATCGTTGGATTTGGGCGCCTTGTCGACGTCGTTGCGAACAAGTTCGCGAAGCCAATGATACCTGCTGGCTGATGTATGTAGCTAGCGGTTGAGGACAACAGTCTTATTGGACTGATATATTTCCCGAACTGGTTTTGAGATGCACCTCATATGACCCACTGCCCGATTGACCTTCCGTTTTTCTATTGTTCTGTCGATGGTCCTCCAGAGGTATGGTGATCGATCGCCTCCCGCTGCCCGATTGCAAGATCCAACTGACATCCGGATTGACTTCATTTAACGATACCTTTACATTGCCGCTTGTGACTGAAACGCGAATGTCGCTGTGGAATTTCGCGAAGTCGAGAGAGATGTTGCCGCTCTTGCCGGTAATTTGCAGGCTGTGGGTTTCTAACTCTCTTGCCGTAACACTACCGGAAGAACCGTCAACGACCACTTGCCCCATATAATCAGACGGAATGCGCACTTGGAGCTGGGGCATCTGTCCAATTTTTAATAGGCGACTGACATCGTTTTTTAATCGAATTTTAATTTTCCGCTTACTCTTATCCATGACAATCCCTGGCCCATTGTCGTACAAGAGCAGGGACGCTTCCAGCGAGTCAATATCCGCTGATTCCACATTCAATTTAACACTACCATGATCGACCTGAAGGATATCTATATCCTTCAGGGAAACGCTCTGAAAATCTTCGGTTCCGTCATCGTTGGCGTGCCCGCACGCGCTTAAAAAAAACATGACGAGGACAAGAAGCATAATGAATCGTTTTTTCACTTTTACCACTCCTTACGTTTGCTAAATAGCATTATATAAGATGACGTAACGTCGCTTTCAAGTGTTTAATCATCATGATTGTTATGCATTGTCATAATAGACCGAATCAATGGTTTGCATATTTGGTCTAATCATTAGGATAAGTCATACTTAGGTGACTAAGTCGTTCAGACATCACTCTCAAAAGATGTTTTTCGGTAAAACTTGAGGTGACTATTATTTCTTAAAAAACGCTTGAAAGTGACGTAGCGTCATCTTGTATGATGAAAAATATACGATCAAACCATCGTCATAGTGACGTGTTTTTTGCTGCCGACTATGGTTATGGTGATCAGATCATTTTATTTAACTGCACACAAGGGGGAGTTAAAATGAAACAAGGAGATATAATTATTTACGCATGTGTAATCATAGGTGCTGGTATAGGATTAATACTTAACCATGTATTCCCAGGTGTCCTAATCGGCTTGGGAATAGGGTATTTGATTAAAAGTTTATTTAAAAAAGAGGATTAGTATCGCCTCATCAGGCATAGATGGCTTTCAATTCGCCCAAACAAATAAGCTGATCGCATTGTTCTGTCTTCATCCGGCCGCCAGGATGAGAAGGGAGGAGTGACGGATTCTCTATGAGGCAGTGAAAAAGTTAAATTGAATCTAAAACATAAATGAAACAAGTCGAGAAACCGTGATCTAACTAGAAGATGATGGTTCTTCGACTTTCTCACTAGCCCTATTAGGGGATGATTGCTAGCTAATCCCTATCTCAAGTCGCATTCGGGAAACTGAATGATTTATACCTCTATTAAACCCTTAAGATCTATAAGTTCACGAAAAAAGCTTGAAAGTGACGCTGCGTAATCTTTTACAATAAGATTTATAAAATAGAAAGCAGGTGTTTGAGTCGATTTCCATTAAAGAAATTTCTATAAACCCGACGTTAAAGCAGACGTTTCGCAATCAAATGTTTGAAGAGCGTCTGGAAAAATTCAGTGATGAAGACACCTTTATTGAGAAGCTGTGGGAGATCAGAAAATCGCCGGTTCAATCCGAGCGAATGGGTCTATACCCAATTGAACAGGAGGAGGGACCTTGACCACAGAGATGCTTCTCTCCGTTGGGGCGTTGTCCCTGTTAGACACGCTTAGTCCAGCCACGCTGGGAGTGACCGTGTATATCCTTCTCACAGTGAAGGAGCGGCTTGTTCCACGTTTACTCGTTTACTTGATGACGGTGGCAGGATTTTACTTCGTTGTTGGTGCTTCGCTTATGCTGGGTTTAGATGCCGTTTTTGAATCCGTATCCGGCATCTTTCAGAATCAGGTGGTAAGCTGGATCATGGCCATTGTCGGGGGAGCCCTGTTTATAGGCAGCTTTTATGTCCCTACTAAGAAGGTGTCTGAACCTCGTCGTCCCAAATCCAAAAGCATCGGCGCGATGATTGGACTCGGATTCACTACCTCATTAATTGAGGTAGCGACGGCGCTTCCTTACTTTGCGGCGATTGGGCTTATGACCACTGCCCAGTTGACAACGGTTCAATGGGTTCCCATACTGGCCGCGTATAATTTCATCATGGTTCTTCCACCATTAGTGTTGATTGGACTGCATCTCGTATTCGGCCGTTTGATGCAGAATCCATTGGAGAAGCTCCGGGTGAAAATCGCCAAAAGCACTGGATCCGCACTTTCTTGGATTATGTGTATTGCCGGACTAATTCTGCTGCTTAACAGTATAGATAATTTGTAACATTTTCAATAACGTTGCATAAAAGTTCACTCCGACTTGGTTCTATATTATAAATGATAAAATGAAGACGTTATTTCCATAAAAAAATCTCCATAATTAGGGGAGCAGGTAACCCTGTCCAATCCCTAATTATAGGAGACTCGCATGGACAAGGATACACATATAGGTTGCTCTCTTAAATGTAAAATTAATTTACGAATGGACCACTGAATCTAGTGAATATCGGTACGTCAAGAAATTAAACACCTTGGCGTATCTCTTCATTTTCCCCGCCTGAAAAAGCTCGTAAACTTGCGTAAACTAGTCGCAATCCAGATTAGCGCTGTAACCACCCAATTAGATACGCATTAGAACCAACCGCTTCGACCTGTGAAGCGGTTGGTACAAAAAAAATCAGAATGGATGGTTTATTTTAATCTGGTTTCTTTTATCATAGTACTCAAATCGGAATTCAGTGAGGAGTGCGAGGGAGGGTGGAATGAAAAATCGTTATATTAAGGTAGCCGCCGTTCAGTCCGCGCCCATCTTGTTCGATAAGCAAACCGCCATGGACAAGATTGATAACATGACGAGAGAGGCGGCTGGACAAGAGGCCAATTTGATTGTTTTTCCAGAGGCGTTTGTGCCGGGTTACCCGCGAGGCCTAAGCTTCGGTACACGCGTTGGAAGCCGTAATGCCGACGGAAGGAGAGACTGGGAACGCTATTGGGCAAGCGCCATCGACATCCCGGGGCCCGAAACCGAGACTTTTGGTGAATTGGCGAAGGAGTTAGGGGTTTATCTGGTCATCGGTGTTGTGGAGCGGGACCAGCAATTTAGCACCGGAACGTTATATAATTCCATGGTGTACATCGGGCCGGATGGTAATCTTTTGGGCAAACACCGCAAGCTTGTTCCGACTGGTTCCGAACGTCTCTTATGGGGACAAGGGGACGGCAGTACGCTTACGGTCATCGATACCCCTTTTGGAAGAATCGGCGGTTTGATATGTTGGGAAAATTACATGCCGCTTGCACGTATGGCCATGTATGCGCAGGGCATTGACATTTACCTTGCTCCTACGGCAGATTCCCGTGATACGTGGCAAGCGACTATTCGGCATATCGCCTGTGAAGGCCGCAGCTTTGCCATTTCGTGCAATCAGTTTGCGACCAAAGCTTCTTATCCTGCTGATTTGGCTTGCTATGAGGACATCAAGGAAGACGCCGATATTCTGAGCAGAGGGGGAAGCGCCATTGTAGGACCGCTTGGCGAATATGTTGTTGAGCCGCTCTATAACCAGGAAGGAATTCTAGTTGCAACACTGGATCTTTCCCAGGTCACACAAAGCCGTTATGATTTTGATGTTGCAGGTCATTACAGCCGCCCGGATGTATTTCAATTGATCGTTAACGATAAAAAGCAAGAAGTCGTACGAACTGCAGGCATGCAAAACTGACAGAGAGGCAGTGACGTAAAGCCGCGGATCCTTCGCTTTGGTGATGCCGAAGGGTTACCCCCTAGCCAGACACGACCTTGGGGTCGTGTTTTTTGGTTTCCCTTTATGTTGCCGACCTTTTTCCCTGACTCTTTGGATTGTTAAAAGAATATTAAATTGGAGGGTTACTTTTTAACCTAATCTGTTAATGTAATTAAACGTATTCGGTACGATGGAGTGCTACAGGAAATAAAATGAACAAAGGGAGCAAATGAACATGGATTCTGCTCATTCCAATAAAGTAACGATTATTTCATATATGATTGCCATTACATTTATTGTCGGCATGATTACGGCTGCGGTGATGTTAAAAAATAACGATTGACGCTTGGGGTTCTCGCATTTGGATTGAATAAAGGGCTTGAAAAGAAAGTGAAGATACATTACAAGTACATGCTCGTATTTTTAGTGCTGACTTTCGTCTGGATTGGTTTATGTTGGGGTGCCGGCTACCTGCATCTCGCAGTTATCCCGCCTATTCTCGTTGTTGCGTATGAGTCACTTCAAAAGCCAATGTACAGCGGAAAGATGGCTTTTAAGCAAGGGCTTGTGTTGACGATATCTGCGGCTGTCGGAACGCTATTGTATTTTACTATTGATTCATGGATATTGGTAACGCTGTTGGATATGCTCTTGATGCTTGTTCTATCACTGCTTGTTGGTATCCGTATCCCGGCGATATACGCCTTTCCACTGCTCCCGTTTATTTTCCCTGATGATATTGTAATGAAGCTGCCGCTAGGTACATTGGTCACATGTTTGTTTATGTTTGCTTCCGTGTTGATGTATAAAAAGGTTGAGCTGAAGCGGACGGAAAAGCAAACTTATCATAAAAGAGGAGAGAACAGCTATGACACAAAGGAATTTAAATCAATTACGTAAGGACTTGGATACGATTAATGTTCAACTTCTGGAGCTGCTGTCGGAACGGGCACGCATTTCTCAGGAAATTGGACATGTGAAAAATAAGCAAGGCGTTCCAAAGTTCGATCCGGTTCAGGAAAAGAACATGCTTGACGTGTTAATCGCTAACAATACAGGACCTTTTGATGATAAAACCATCCGACATTTGTTCAAACAGATTTTTCAGGCTTCATTGAATCTTCAACAAGAGGAGCACAAAAAGCATTTGCTGGTAAGCCGTAAAAATCAGAAGGAAAATACGACCATTACTTTGGGCAATATTACGGTCGGAGGCGGAACGCCCATCATAATTGCAGGTCCCTGCTCGGTTGAAAGCTATGGGCAGGTTCGTCAGGCAGCCGCTGCTCTAAAAGAAGCAGGCATTACAGTGATGCGAGGGGGGGCATTCAAGCCAAGGACATCCCCTTACGATTTCCAAGGTTTGGGGGTAGAAGGCCTGAAGATACTGAAAGAAGTCGGAAGCGAGTTTGGATTGAAAACGATAAGTGAAATTGTGGATCCTTCCCATATCGAATTGGCCTGCAATTATATCGACATTATCCAAATCGGCGCAAGAAATATGCAAAACTTTGAGTTGCTTAAAGCGGCAGGAGATGTGCGTACACCAGTCCTATTAAAACGTGGTTTGGCAAGCACGATTGACGAATTCCTCCATGCTGCAGAATATATTGTTTCGCGAGGCAACACACAAGTTATGCTGATTGAGCGAGGCATTCGAACTTATGAGAAAGCGACCCGCAACACGCTCGATATTTCTGCCGTGCCGATTCTGAAACAGGAAAGCCATCTCCCGGTGTTTGTCGACGTCACTCATTCAACCGGTCGCAAGGATATTATGGCCCCTTGCGCCAAGGCGGCCCTGGCCGCGGGGGCAGACGGCGTAATGGTTGAAGTGCATCCGGATCCTTCAACAGCATTATCCGACGCCGCACAGCAGATGAATTTTGAAGAATTCAATCGTTTCTACACGGAAGTCAGACAGTCAGGATTGCTCCATGGGTTAGGATAAAACAGAAAAAGAGAAGAGGTCATTTCTTTTGTTATCATTCCGTTACCGCTTGTTGGCATGGACTTCATTCATCGGTATGTTTCTTGTTATGCTTGCAGGAGCCTTGGTTACCAAGACCGGTTCCGGGCGCGGTTGCGGAGATGACTGGCCCTTGTGCAACGGGGAGTTTGTTCCGGCCTACACACTTGAGTCCCTGATCGAGTATTCGCACCGTATGGTTACTGGGATCGTGGGGATAGTTGTTCTAGTGACGTTTCTATATACATGGCGCTACCTTAGGCATCATCAAGAAGCCTTGTGGTATGCCGGCGGAACGCTGCTGTTTACGATCGTTCAGGCATTGATGGGAGCTGCAGCTGTGAAATGGCCGCAGCAACCGGCCGTGATGGCGCTTCACTTCGGAATATCACTGCTTGCGGTTGCCAGCACTTTGCTGCTGGTCGTATGGAATTGTCGGATGAAAAATGAGGCGGAACATGCTTCTTCCAGTCAAATCCCGAAAGTTATTTATCCCATCGCATGGGGGATATGGTTCTACTGTTATGGTGTTATTTATTTAGGGGCTTACATCCGTCATACGGGTACGGATGGCGGTTGTATGGGCTGGCCGCTATGCAATGGTCAGCTTATCCCTTACATGTCTGGGGCTTCGGGGATTGTCTTCGCGCATCGGGCTGCCGCTGCCGTCCTGCTTATTCTTATTGCTGCATTTTATCTGATTGTTCGTCGCTGCAAATCCAAGGATCAGTCATTCGAGTTGAGGACGGGTACCGTCTATGCTCTCGTTTTAGTTATCGGACAGATTGGCAGCGGTGGATTGCTCACTGCAACGATTAACAACGAAAATATATATCTATTTGCAAGTCTTCTCCATAATGTTCTGGCAACGGTGCTGTTCTGCGTGCTGACGGATACAGCCATCCGCTCATGGAAGCATCGAATGCAATAATGTTGAGCTCTTCATTACATATGAAGAGCTCTTTTTTATGGAAGGGGGAAGGCGAATTCACTTTTGGAGGATTTGCTGTGAATTTATTTGTTTCATTTTGTTGAACATGGTCGGTTTTTTGACTTTGTTAGTGGATGGTGACACCATTATCGTTCCCTTATAAAGTGAGGTGTGATGAAAGTCACACCATTCGATGGGAGATGAAAAGATGAAGAGACCCAATGCACTCCGCTGGTTCGCATCCTTATCCATGCTGGTGCTGCTGCTCTTGATGACTACCGGGTGCACAGAAAGCATGATCGTGCTTGATCCCAAAGGGCCGATTGCCGAACAACAGCGGGATTTAATGATTATTTCAACGATCTTGACTTCCCTTGTTATCGTGCCTGTCCTGATTCTTACCGTGATCATTGTGTGGCGGTACCGGGATAGGACAGGCAGAAAAGCGAAATACGCACCGGATTGGGAGCATAGCACCAAGTTGGAAGTCATCTGGTGGGGGATTCCAATCATTATTATAACCGTGTTAGGCCTGATTACCATAAAGGGAACGTATGCCCTGGAGCCGTCCAAACCTCTCGAGTCGGATAAAAAACCGTTGACCATCCAAGTGACTTCGCTGGACTGGAAGTGGTTATTCCAATATCCCGAGCAAGGAATCGCAACGGTGAATGCTGTCAATTTCCCGGAGGGTGTGCCGATCCGATTTGAGATTACAGCCGATTCTCCGATGAATTCCTTCTGGATTCCGCAGCTCGGCGGTCAGATGTACGCAATGTCCGGGATGGCGATGACTCTTTATTTGCAAGCAGATGAGCGTGGAGAATATTGGGGATCAGGAGCGAATTTCACCGGAAAAGAGTTTGCAAAGATGTATTTTGATGTGAAATCCACTTCACAGGAGGAGTTTGACCAATGGGTGAGCGAGGTCAAAGCATCGTCACCGGCATTAACGTTGGAAGGCTACCAACAGCTGGCTGAGCCTGCCGCATCGGACGTTAAGACGTACTCCGCGTTTCCGGAAGGGTTGTTCTATATGACGGTTACCAAGTATGCTTCCTCGCACAATCATGGTTTGTCCTGGGAGGACATTCAAAAAATCAAGATCCAAGAGTAGCTGGTTTCGAATCGAAATGTAAGGAGAGAGCGATCCATGTGGGAGAACGTAAAAAGCTTTGCTTCGGAATTTTTTGTGACGGGAGATCCGTTAATTTACGGTGCGGATATCAGCATTGTTTTAACCATCATTGGCATTGTATTTGGACTCACCTATTTTAAAAAGTGGGGCTGGTTATGGCGTGAATGGTTAACGACCGTCGATCATAAAAAAATCGGCATCATGTACATCCTTTCCGCTTTCCTTATGCTGTTCCGCGGCGGAGTGGATGCGCTCTTAATGCGGGCTCAGCTGGCCATGCCGGAGCTGAACCTCTTGGCGCCCGATCATTACAATCAGATTTTTACCACGCATGGCGTGATTATGATTCTGTTTATGGCGATGCCGTTTATGTTCGGGTTGTTTAACGTGGTTGTTCCGCTGCAAATCGGTGCGCGTGATGTCGCCTACCCTTTTCTGAATGCGCTAAGCTTCTGGCTGTTCTTTTTTGGCGCGATGCTATTTAACTTGTCCTTTGTCATCGGAGGATCGCCAGATTCGGGGTGGCTTGCTTATCCGCCTTATTCGGAACGAATGTTCAATCCGGGTGTCGGACAGGATTTCTATATATGGGGGATACAGATATCGGGGATCGGCAGCCTGATGACCGGTATCAACTTCATCGTGACGATTCTGAAAATGCGTGCTCCCGGCATGAAGCTAATGAAAATGCCGATGTTCCCGTGGTCGGTTTTATCGAGCTGTATCGCGATTATATTTTCTTTTCCCATCTTGACGGCAACATTGGCGCTGCTGTTTCTGGACCGCTATTTGGGCGCGCATTTTTTCACCTTGGACGGCGGCGGTAACCCAATGATGTATATCAATCTGATCTGGATGTGGGGGCACCCAGAAGTGTATATCATCGTTCTGCCTGCCTTCGGCATTTACTCGGAGATTGTATCCACTTTTGCGAAGAAAAAGTTGTTTGGGTATAAATCGATGGTGTATGCCATGATGATTATCAGTATTTTATCGTTTCTCGTATGGGCGCATCATTTCTTTACGATGGGCTCTGGCGCGGATGTCAATGCATTTTTTGCGCTAACGACGATGCTGATTGCCATCCCGACAGGCGTTAAAGTGTTCAATTGGCTGTTTACGATGTTCCGGGGAAAAATCACCTTCGAGACTCCCATGTTGTGGACGCTCGGCTTCATTGTTTGCTTTCTCGTCGGCGGGATGACCGGGGTGCTGCTGTCGGTTGCGCCAGCTGATTTTCAATTCCATAATAGTTATTTTCTGGTCGCGCATTTTCATAATACGATCATTGGCGGTGTGGTGTTCGGTTATTTCGCCGGATTGTATTATTGGTGGCCCAAATTGTTCGGCTTCAAGCTGAATGAACGGATAGGGAAATGGGCGTTCTGGTTCTGGAATATTGGATTTTACGCATGCTTTATGCCGCAATATGTGCTCGGATTAATGGGGATGACGCGGCGGCTAGTCACGTACGGATGGGATAAGGGATGGTGGGAAATGAACTTGGTATCCACCATCGGGGCAGCTCTGATGGGAATAGCCTTCTTGTTTCAAGTATGGCAAATCGTGTATAGCGTCAAGCATCTTCAAAAAGATGAAACGGGCGATCCATGGAACGGACGCACCTTGGAATGGTCGATTCCTTCTCCTGCGCCGTACTATAATTTTGCAACGCTGCCACAGGTATCTTCTCAGGATGAATGGTGGGAAGAGAAGCAGCGCAGAGAGCGTGAGCCGCTTTCGCTGGCTCCAGCGAAGCTGGAACCGATTCACATGCCCAAAAATTCAGGAATTCCTTTTGTGATGTCGATGTTCTGGTTTGCGGCTGGATTTGGTTTTGTATTTGACTGGCTCTGGTTAACGATATCCGGTTTAGTTGGGGTGGCGGTGTGCATGCTTGTTCATTCCTTCAACTATGATACCGATTACTATATCCCTGTTGAGGACATTAAACGCACAGAAGCTGCGATAAGGGGGTAACAAACGAATGGCTCAATTAAACGATTCCGGACATGCCAATCAACACGTATCGCGTTCGGATCATCACGACCATCCGGATATGGAAGAAATGCGCACATTCGGATTTTGGATCTACCTGATGACGGATGTGATAATTTTCGGCACTTTGTTTGCTGCCTATATTGTCCTGCAAGGCAACAGAAACGGTGGGCCTGGGCCTGAAGAACTGTTCCAGATGGGCGGCATTATTGCAAGCACTTTCATTTTGCTAACCAGCAGCTATACGAGCGGTCTCGCCGTGCTGGCCATGCATAAAGGCAATCGCCAAGCCCTAATGGGATGGCTCGGTGTCACGGCATTGCTCGGTGCGACCTTCATTGTGCTGGAAGTCAATGAATTTATCCATCTGGTGCATGAGGGAGCCACCATAAGCACGAGCGCATTTTTATCCGCTTTCTTTACCTTGGTCGGGACTCATGGGCTCCATGTATCCATAGGATTGGTCTGGATGATTGCTTTGATTATTCAGCTGGCCAAGCACGGCATTACGCCGGCAACGAAGCGCAAAGTGAATGTGATCAGCCTGTTTTGGCATTTCCTTGATGTGGTTTGGATTTTTGTGTTTACGATTGTCTATTTGATGGGGGTGAGATAGATGACGCAGCATGACATGACACATCCGCATGACTCCGAGACTCAGGGCTCCTTAAAATCGTATACGATCGGATTCCTATTCTCCATCGTATTGACGATCATTCCGATTACGGCCGTCTTGTACGGATGGGCCGAGGGGATGACGAACACCATCGTTCTGATGACGGCAGCAGTGTTGCAGTTCGTCGTTCAACTGATCTATTTCATGCATCTGCGGGAGGAAAAAAGGCCTCGTTATAATTTGGTGACGTTGATTCTGGGCTTGATCATTTTGCTGGTTATCGTAATCGGCTCCATGTGGATCATGTTATTCAATATGGTGGCAACATGAGCAGGTCATCCGCAAGTGTATTGACTTGGATTCAACTGACAAAGCCCCGAATCCTTCAACTAAATCTCGTTGCCGCGTTTGGCGGGTATTGGCTGGCTTCCAAATGGATGGTGGATTGGAGCTTCTTGTTTTGGATGCTTCTAGGCACCGCTTTAACGATGGCATCCTCGTGCGTAATGAACAACATCTGGGACTGGAAGCTGGATCAGAAGATGAGCCGAACGAAAGATAGGCCGCTGGCGACAGGCCGATTGAAAAATAGGGGCGTGCTGTTGTACGCCCTGGCGCTTGGAATAGCGGGAGAAATCGTCCTGTTTTGGAAAGTAAACGCGCTGTGCGGCTGGCTCGGATTGCTCGGTATGTTTGTCTATATCGTCTTGTATACGATGTGGTTAAAGCGAACCTCGACCTGGAGTACATCGATTGGAGGCGTCTCTGGCGCAATGCCTCCGGTAATTGGTTACTGTGCGTTTACCAATGAGGCAGATGCAGGCGCTCTGCTTCTGTTCGCGTTATTATTTCTGTGGCAGCCCGCTCATTTCTGGTCGCTTGCCATCCGGCGAGTAGACGAGTATCAGGCTGCGGGATTTCCGCTTTTGCCGGTTCGTAAAGGGGTACGCCGGACGAAGCTGCAAATGATCCCCTATGTAGTCTTGCTTCTTCCGACTGTTGTGTTGATTTACACCTATGGGTATGCAGGCATAATATTCCTTACGGTCTCTTTGCTGGCAGGTATCGTTTGGGTATGGCATACGTTAATAGGTGCTGCTGCACTGGATAACGAAAAGTGGGCCAAAACGAATTTCCTGATTTCGGTGAATTACTTGATGGTAATCTTTTTCATCATGATTCTGGATACTGCCGGTCGTCCAATCTAAGGCTGTTCACTTGGATGACGAATGAAGACATTTATCCGTTATTTTAGGAGTGGGAGTGGGTCGTGTTGAAGGCAAACCTTACCTTTTTTCTTATTGTTATGATTGTGCTTGTTATAACTGCGTGTAGCGAAGGAACTGACAATCAAGCAACAAATGAAGGAATGACTGCTCCGGGAGACGCAAACGCACTGGCATTATATAAAAAACAATGTTTATCCTGCCATGCTGCTGATCTAAGCGGAAAAGTAGGCCCGGGTTTGCAGGAGATTGGCTCCAAATTGACGGAGCAGCAACTGATCGAGATTATACATGATGGCGCAAGAGGCATGCCGGCCTTCAAAAAGATGTTAAGTGCCGAGGAAATTCAAGCTTTATCGCAATGGCTCTCGAAAAATAAGTAGGTGCAGGGGGGATTTTCGGTGAAAAAGGCAGTCATATACGTCTTAATTGGTTTGATGATTATCATTGCATCCGCATGTGGCAGCGGCAAGCCGAATCAGCTTAATTACCAGGTTGCGCCTTTTGAGTCCATCAATCAAGATGGGAATCCGGTGTCTTTGTCTGATTTGAAAGGCAAGGTGTGGATCGCGGACTTTGTTTTTACACATTGTATAACGGTGTGTCCGACGATGACAGCCAACATGTCTGAATTGCAAAAACGATTAAAATCAGCGGGTGTTGAGGCAGTATTGATCTCTTTCTCTGTAGATCCAGAGCGGGATGATCCTGAGGCATTAAAAAATTACCTTAGTAAATTTGACGCTGATTTCTCAAATTGGCATGCGTTAACCGGTTATGAGTTTAACGAGATCAAAACATTCATTGTCAATTCGTTTAAAACTGCTGTTGCGAAGGATACGTCCTCCGATCAGGTTATTCACGGTACTTCGTTTTTTTTGGTCGACCCTTCAGGGACAGTTGTTGCCAAGTACGATGGGATGACGGATACGCCTTACGATAAAATTATGAAAGATGTTGAAGCATTGCAACAATAGGGAGGGAATTTGGCGGGGAGGAGTTGATAGAATTGGAGATGATTGCACGTTCCTCATGGACGCGAGCGATTGTGCTTATCCTTATCCTGATTGCTGTTGGCTATGCGATCATGCAAACGCTGGCGGGAAATCGTGAAGATGTTGAGATAGGCAAGAAAGCGCCGAATTTTACATTAACTAATTTGCAAGGGAAAACGGTGCAATTATCCGACTACCTTGGGACAGGTGTTCTTCTGAACTTCTGGGCATCCTGGTGCGACCCATGCGTCAATGAAATGCCGCTTCTGAACGAAACCTATCAGAGATTGCCAGGTGTTGAGATCCTTACTGTCAATATGGGAGAAGCCAAGGAAAAAGTAAGCCAATTTGCAGATCGTTATGACTTGAAATTCCCCATACTGCTTGATCAACAAAGCGATGTGAAGAAACGCTATAAAATTGGTGGTTTGCCAGCAACTTTTCTGGTTGACGACAAAGGTCACATCGTGGAGAAGATCTCAGGGGAGTTGGACAGTTCCAATTTTATTATGAATGTAATGGAACGGATTCAACCTAAGCCTGGACGTAAATAACGTATGATATGACTGGAGAACTGTCGGAATGGATACTTTAACATGGTCTATCGCATTTGGCGGGGGAGTACTGGCATTTGTCTCGCCGTGCACGTTGCCGTTATACCCGTCTTTTCTTTCTTATATTACAGGGATGTCAGTAAGTCAATTGCAGACGAGGGACTCTTCCAAGATTCATAAAATATTGTTTCTTAATTCTGTTTTGTTCCTGTTTGGTTTCTCACTCGTATACTATATTCTAGGCTTTTCAGCGAGTTTTATGGGCCATTTATTTGAAAATTATCGCGATCTGATTCGAATGCTTGGCGGCGTATTTATTTCTGTCATGGGTTTATTCCTGATTGGAATATTTCAGCCCCAAATGATGATGAGGGAGTTTCGTTTCCCTTTTATAAAAGCGAAGATGAACAAATCACTAGGTTCTGTGCTCGTTGGTATTATTTTTGCTGCTGGTTGGACCCCTTGTATAGGTCCCATATTCGGAGCGATTATGTACTCGAATATCATTAACCCGAACCCGGTTCAAACCTTTGTTAACGTGACTGCCTATTCATTAGGGTTTGGGATTCCTTTTATCGTCATGGCCTATTTTATTGGGAAAATAAAGGGGATACTGAAGTATTCCGGTATGCTTATGAAAATTGGCGGCGTACTTCTTGTCATTGTGGGCATGCTGCTCTACTTCGATAAAGTGAGCATGATGAATACGTGGTTTTCGAGTTTTCTGTGACTGAATAGACAGACAATAAAAAGGTGAGTGAAAAGACTTGTATGATACTATACAAAGCTTTCATTCACCTTTTTAATTGGATTAAGCAAGAACGCTCCGAAGAGATGCGGCAAATTTGGAAACACCCGGAACAATTTCATCAGCCATAGGCCTTGCAAAAGTGAAGCGCACATAACCGGAATCCGAACCATAGACGCTGCCGGGCACAAAGATTACTCCATTTCGGATAGCTTCTTCCAACAACTTATTATCATTCACCTCGGGTATAATCTTACACCACAGGTGCAAGCCACCCTGTGGAATCGAGAAGCTGACCAGGCCCGGCAGTTCATTCCGAAGCGCTTCTATCAACAAATCCCGTTTATAGAGCAGATGCATTCGCAATCGGTCCAAATGAGGCTGGATATATGGAGACTTAAAGAACTGCGCGGCAACCTTTTGAGGAACAACGCTAAGTCCGAAATCCATCTGTTGTCTGGCATCGGCTAGCCGCTCGACAACGGAATGAGGAGCGACCATCCACCCTACACGCAGCCCGGATGCTGCGATTTTGGAGAAAGAGCCAATATAGAGGACCGAGCCGATAGGATCAATGGATTTGAGCGGCAGCGGCGGCATTCCATCATAAGAAGTGAGGCTAAAGGGATCATCCTCTACAATCGGCAGCCCCAGTTCGCTCGCAACATTAAGCAGTTCAATGCGGCGTTCAGCATCGAGGAGAGCGCCTGTTGGATTCTGATAATTCGGATTTATGAACACCATCTTGATACGATGTTTTTTATAAAGAGTGCGAACATCCTCGGGCCGGACTCCTTGCTGGTCGACGGGAAGACGAAATAATCGAAGACCTGCCGATTGAAACATGGGCAGCGAGTAGCAATACGACGGATCTTCAATTGCAACCGCATCTCCGGGGGTCAGCAAACACTGGGTAATTAAATATAAGGATTGCTGGGAGCCGGATGTGATGAGGATCGACGACTCTGTGGCTTGAATGCCCCGATATTGACTTAAATACGAGACGAGCGCTTCTCGGAGTGGAACAAATCCTTGAGGATCGTCATATCCAAGATATTCCGTATAGTGGTTTTCGTCGATAAGCGTATTTATTTCTTTCACAGGAGAGATGTCCGCCCCAAGTTCGCCGCTAGCAAAATCAATCAAAGATTTGTCTTTTTGAAGAGCTTCCCGGATACGGCGCAAAAAAGTCAGGTTAGGCAAGAAACTCCCGCCTTCCACATATCGATGCCAGTTAGGGGTATGTTTCGGTGTTGCTCCCCATTTATACTTGCTTACCCGAGTTCCACTTCCTGTACGGCTTTCGATAATCCCAAGCGCACGAAGCTCCGCATAAGCAAGGACAACCGTGCTTCGATTCACTTCCAATTGATCGGCTAATTTTCGTTCGGAAGGCAGCAGACTGCCTGGCGGAAACTCACCGTATGAAATTCTCCGTTCGATGTCATCGGCAATTTGTTGATATAGAGGCTCGTTGCTGCTACGGTCAGGCTTCCACATCATTGTCACCTCCTTGCCTAGTATTTTTATTAGATGGATTATTATCACAGGAATCTTTTTATCATAACATTTGGCTTCTAAAAAAGAGCCGCTCCTGTCATCCTAAAAATGACGAATGTATCTCAATCTGTTGAACATGGATGGTGATTGTGTTTCCAATTGGATGGTTCCTCTCCGGTTCGAAAGTTCTGAGGTGTGATGTTTGTGTGACAAACTGTGGTTACCTCTTTCTAGGTAAATAAGATTTTATCTCTCATTTGGGTAAAATATCATTAAGCTTCAATTTCCCTAAATCCAACACCGACAAGAGGTGATGCCCTATGACAACGAATCAAAAACCCAATAGATTAATCACCGAGAAGTCGCCTTATCTGCTCCAGCATGCTTATAATCCAGTCAACTGGCATGCGTGGAGCGAAGAAGCGTTTGACAAAGCGAAAAGAGAAAATAAACCTATTTTTCTTTCCATCGGCTACAGCACATGCCATTGATGGGATGTTCGCGTGAATCAATTTAATTGTGGGTGGACTAAGGAGATACCTGTATAAGCAAAGTTAATGAGGATATCTTTTTGCCCTTGGCTAAACTTGTGAATGTAAGCGACAAAATGTTTTTGAATTAGGTATGAATAAATCAAAGGAACTTTACAAAAACTTTATTCGATAACGTCACTACTTTGAATGTTCAGGAGGGGTTGTTATAAAACCATTGATCGTAATAGCAGCACTATTACTCGTTACAGCTTGTATGAGCAATCATTCGACAAACAAGCAAATGACTCCTAAACAAACGAAGGTTGAAACTCATGCTCGTAATGCTGTTTCAACGTCAACCTTAACTCAAGCATCTTCCACTTCCACAGCGGGTGCAGGGAAATCATCGATTACGCCTAAACAAGCATCCAATGACGCTTCGGATTGGCTGGGTGGGTTCACACGCAACAATGCACCGGCAGAAAGCTCAGCGGATCAGACCGTAAATCCGCAACAGTCCGCCAATCCATCCCAATCTGTGCAGCAAGTGTTGGATCTGGTGAATCAAGAACGAACGAACGCAGGCTTGAACCCCCTTAGTTTAAATAGCAGTCTCTCGAAAATGGCCATGGCCAAGGCGCAGGATATGTACAACAACAATTATTTTGATCATCAGTCTCCGACTTATGGATCCCCGTTTGATATGATGAAGGCATTCGGGATCACATATAGCTCAGCAGGGGAAAACATCGCCAAAGGCCAGACGAGCCCGGCGGAAGTGATGAACCAATGGATGAACAGTCCAGGCCATCGTGCCAACATCCTGAATAGTAGCTTCACCCAAATCGGAATAGCTTACTATAACAGCGAGTGGGTTCAAGAATTTATTGGCTAGTGCGAAAAGCAACAAAAACATCACCATAATCATCAAAGCTGATAATAAAAAATTCGTGTCAACAGACGAGGCCACTGAAAAACACGGCTTTTGTACGTAACCGAAAGTGAACACATCAAAAAATACGATTTTCATTCGTGAAATCTGAATGAAAATCGTATTTTTTGCTTACTGTCCCACTGGAGGTGAGCATTTTCAGCCTTCCCGGAGCGGGCACCGTTTGCACTTCTCCACGTCAAAATAATAGGTGTCCACCTGGTTCTTCCCTCGGCCTTTCTTACCCTGTAGCGCCCGGCGAGTCGCCAAATGCCCCGCCTTGCAGACGTATACCCCCGCATCTTTATTGAATTCAAACTCATCTTCTTTCTTTCGGTTACCGTGCGTAATTAAAGGGTTTAATTGCGCCACTAATTCAATCTCGTTTTGGGCGCTGTACGCCAGATTGTCTTTTTCCGTAAGGCAGGCGATAAGATGGACGATGAACCGAAGCTGCCGCTTATCCACCAATTCATAGAGGAACAGATTATACATTTTAAACAGGCCGCAGCCAGCTTCCTTCGGGGCAGGCAGTGCAGGACCGGTAGCTCGACGGGGTGTTCCGCTTCACACTCAAGGAAGTATGGGGCCAGGTAGAAGAGAGTCGTTAATTGTTTGAAAAGAAAGGGAAATCTCCCTTGCTTTTCCTCTTGTAGCAGTGTACTATGTACCTAGAACACTAAGTCAACCATACGATGGAGAAGGGAGATATCCATGACACATTCGTTTCAGCATTCACAGCCGATATACACCCAGATCATGGATATATTCTTCCAGCGTATATGCAGGGGGGAGCTCGGGCCTGGCGACAAGCTGCCGTCGGTAAGGGATACGGCAGTTGAAGTAGGCGTTAATCCGAATACCATTCAACGTTCCTATATGGAGATGGAAAGGCGTGGCGTAGTGGAGACGAGAAGAGGCCAGGGGACATTCGTGACAGCGGATATCGAGCTGCTGGAGCGTCTCCGGCAGGAGCTCACCCGCAATCAGATTTTCCTCTTCCTCGAGAGCATGAGGCAGCTCGGCCACACTCCGCACGATATTATGAGCATGATCAACAGCAGCATGCAGGCAAAGGGGGATACCAAATCTTGAGCTTAGTTACATTTGAGCAAGTCCGTTATAAGAAGGTGCTCCACGATTTGAGTTTCTCTGTGCCGCATGCCAGCATTATCGGTCTGATCGGGGCGAACGGGAGCGGCAAATCAACCATACTCCATCTGATAGCCGGTCTGGTCCGTCCAGCGCAAGGGCGCATCTTCATGAACGGGGAACCGATCGGCCGACAAACGAGAGAACAGGTGGCCTTCTCGCCTGAACGCGAGTGGCTGTATCCGTTCTTTACCGTCCAGCAGTCACTGCAGTTGGCTGCCCAGCTGTATACGGACTTTCAGACTGCTAAGGCGGAAGCGCTAACCCGACGTTTTAATTTGGACGCGGATAAAGAAGTTAGGTATCTGTCGAAGGGTAACCGCGCAAGGCTGCAGGTGATCTTGACGCTGAGCCGTTCAGCGCCGCTGCTCATCATGGATAAGCCGCTTTCGGGCCTTGACCCGATCACCAGGGAGCATCTGCTTGAAATGATGGCGGAGCATACGGAGTTGGAGAAGCAATCGATTATTGTATCGACCCATGAGGTGGCGGAGATTGAGCTGTACCTAGATCATCTGCTGTTCATGCAGGATGGAAGGATGCTCGTTTCGGAAATTGTGGAGGACCTCCGCGAATCAAGAGGCATGAGTGTACTGGATGTCATGAGGGAGGCGCTGTTGTGAAAGCTTACCGGTTTCTATTATCCAAAGATATGCGCCAATCCCGATTCGCCTTCGTGCTCTCCTTCTCGATGCTGATGTTTCTGCAGCTGGGCTGCTTCCTGCTGGCACACGGGGTTGAGCCCGGGCTTGCAACCGTCCTTGCTATATTTGTCACGTATTTGAGCGCCTTCCTGCTGCCTGTTCTATACCTTCAATCGTTGCAGGCGGAATGGAAAACCCACTCGGTTTATTACTGGATTAATTCATCGTATTCCGGTTATCCGGTCCTGCTGTCGAAGCTGACCGTAGCGGCGGCGCAAACGGTGCTCATCATGGCGGCATCCTCTGCTGCTATGCTCGGCATCTATACTTACGAGGTTCATGTTATCGGCAAACTCACCGGCATCTCACAGAAAATGAAGCCGCTGCTGGCGGAGACGTACCGGATGGATGCCATCATGCTGTTATACGCTGTTATGTTCAGCTTCGGCCTCGGCTTTCTGTTCCTTGCCGGCAAGGCCGTGCGTTATGGATCCGTACCGGCATTTGTAGTTTTGTGCTCCGTTCTGGCAGCCAGTGTCGGCTCCATGCTCGGCGGATGGTTCGAATGGCTGCCGTTCCGGCTGCCGATTGGTATCAGTCTGGCGAATGACAGTCTGGCAGCGGAGTATGCCACCTACTCGCTTGGCGGTCTGCTCTTCCTGCTTGTGCTCACCCTGGCGCTTTTGGCTACGAACAGCTGGCTGCTGAAGGGAAGAGTCCAGGTCACGAACTGACCTGGACTCCCACATGCCTTTCATCCGGTTAAACCTAAACCTGTACGATACACCACTGACAAAACACCGGCAGCTTGTACATGAGCGGCCGTTACTTCCAACACCGACCCAACAACACTTCCAAATCAGTCCCGCACATGCACATGCTATCATTACCCGCAAGGAAGCAGCACACCAAAATCGACCACACCATTGATTGTACACAAGCACCCAAAACCCGTCATAAACGGACCATTACACGAACATACAGAGGAAACACGAAACATTTGCAGGCATAGATGCTTCTTGAAGCTTCAAGCGGTTCCCCGGAGCCGTTACATTGGAGAGGAGAATGATAGTAAGATGGAGCTGGCAATCAATCAGGTGAGCAAGCAGTACAAGGGTAACTTCTGGGCACTCAAGGACTTTAACCTGAGGTTGGAGCCTGGCGTGCTTGGGCTGCTTGGGGAGAACGGAGCAGGAAAATCGACGCTGATGCGGATTATATCCACCATCACGGACGCTACCAATGGGGCGGTTCATTGGAACGGTATTGATATCTCCAAGAAGCCCAACGAAATCCGCAGGGTGCTCGGCTATCTGCCTCAGGATTTCGGTGTCTATCCAAATCTCAACGCGGTGGAATTTCTGGAATATATTGCGGCAATCAAAGGCATAAGCAAGCGGACAGCGAAGAAGCGGATCGATGAGCTTCTGCAGCTCGTCAATCTGACGCATGCCCGTAAACGGCCGATCGGGGGCTTCTCCGGCGGGATGAGACAACGCGTCGGGATTGCCCAGGCACTTCTCAATGACCCGCAAATTCTCATTGTCGATGAGCCGACGGTCGGATTGGATCCGATTGAACGTGTCCGCTTCCGCAACCTGCTGTCCGACTTGTCGGGCGAGCGGATCATTATTTTCTCTACGCATATCGTCTCTGATGTGGAAGCGACGGCCGGCAGTATTGCGATCATATCGAAAGGGAAGCTGATGCATCACTCTGATCCGGATACGCTCCTGCAGACGGTGGAGGGCAAGGTGTGGGAGGTTATCGTCTCAGAACAGGATGTCCAGGCGCTGCGTATGCAGTGGATTATCAGCGGCACAATCCGCAGCGGCAAGGGCATTCAGGTGAGAATCGTATCAGATACCAAGCCTGCACCAGATGCAAGACTAATTACACCGGCTATAGAGGACGCTTATCTGTACTGCATTTCTGACAGCCGGGGAGGAAGCCGGAATGACTAGCTTTCGATCCCTCTATCATATCGTCCGGGCGGACTTCTACGAACGGGCACGCAGCTACGGGTTTCTTGTAACGATTGTTCTGACTATTCTTGCGGCTTATTTCTTCGTTCCGTTCACAAATGCCAAGTACGGCGTGGTCATGATTAATGAGCACCGGGGCATCTACAATTCCGCCTGGATTGGCGCCACCGTGGTCATGTCGACGGTCACGATTTTGAGCCTAATCGGCTTTGCGCTTGTGAAGAATGCTATTGACCGCGACCGGATGACCCGTGTGGGGCAAATTATTGCCACAACACCGATCAGCAAATTCGGCTATCTGTTCGGTAAGTTTGTGAGTAACTTTATTGTGCTAACAATTATCGTGTTTATCGCTTTTCTTGCGTCGATCGCCATACAGTTGATTCGCAATGAGGATACGACGATCAGACTGCTGGACCTTCTGCTTCCGTTTCTTCTCGTTGCTTTGCCTTTGATGGCGCTTGTAGCGGCACTGGCTGTGCTGTTCGAGGCAACACGCGTGTTGAGCGGCGGAGTTGGCATTATTGTTTACTTCTTCCTGTGGTCCCAGGTCTTCCTGAATTATGGGGTAACCGTGCAGATGGGCAATCTGGCTCTCAGCAGTCCTATGGGACTGGAAGTGTTCTATGACAGCATGATCGATACGTTCCGTGAACAGAAGAATGTTACAGGGCTCGTGGAGCGGGCAGACGGCATCATCGAGCTTGACCGGCCTCTGGAAACCTTTGTCTGGAGCGGTGTCGACTGGTCATCGGAGGTTATAGCGGGTCGTCTAGCCTGGGTCGTAATCGCCATTGCTGCAGTGCTGCTGGCGGCCTTGGTTTTCAGAGGGTTTGATAAGGTGATGGCGAAGGATTCCTTCGAACTCTTCAGTCTGTTCAGTAGGAAAAGGAAGGGTGACAAAAATGAGGGCTGGGAATCAAGCGGCGGCTTGACGGCCAAGGCCCTATCAGGCATATCGCTTCAGTTCAGCTTCTTCAACCTGCTGCGGTATGAGCTGTGGCTGATGCTGAAAGGACAGAAGTGGTGGTGGTATCTGGTTGCCTTCCTCTTCATAGCAGGAGATCTGCTGCTGCCGCTTGATATAGTAAGAAGTATGCTCGGACCACTCACTTGGGTATGGCCGATTCTAATCTGGTCTTCTATGGGCGTTCGCGAGCTGCGCAACAATACACGGGATATTGTGTTCTCCAGTATGTGTCCACTTGAGCGTCAGATTCCGGCAACCTGGTTTGCGGGCTTTATCATCGCGCTCGGTACGGGAATCGGCTTTGGTATTCAGCTTCTCCTTGAAGGCGATATGGGTGGTCTTTTTGCCTGGTTCGTAGGAAGCATGTTCATTCCTACGCTTGCGCTTGCTTTAGGTATATGGACGCGGACAAATAAAACCTTTGAAGTAGTTTTCCTGGTGATCATGTTTGTGGGTGTTATGAACCAGCTGCAGGTCTTCGATTTTATGGGCAGCATGGATTCATCGGCTGGGAAGGGCATGCCGCTTATCTATTTGGTCGTAACTCTCATTCTGCTCGTGGCTGCTGTAGTAGGAAGACGAAACCAGCTTCAGCGTTAACGGGAACAAGCATTTAACCAGTAGTGCACACCGAGACTTTATCTTCGCAGTAATAAGAGTATGTCGATTTAGGTAACAGAAGGTACACCTCCTGTTTATCACTGGCGGCAGAGCTCAACTCCATCCGCTCGGTTGCATTCTGCGGGATATCAACCGGGTATTCGGTTATACGAAGAGGGAAGCCGCCGGAAATGTTCATACAAGCGGTGGACGCTTGGCTGCGGCGTAATTCGGGCCGTTTTGACCGCATTATCTTTTGAACCTGAGGACCGGGCCGCTTATTCACGCATTTTCCACGAGGGATCGATCGCAGACGGCAGACCTCAAGCTGTGCTTCATTGAGCTGTGTCGGATTCAACACGCCCAGCGTCATTCGCTGGCCAATGGAAAGCATCAAGCACCAGTACCCGAATGCAACGCTTCTTCGTATCAACCGCGAGCATTCCCAGTTTCCCGAAGGAGTCAGGGAGAAGGCGTTCTCCTTCGCCATGGACGATGGTACAGTAAAGCGTTATCCGACGGGATATGCGATGACCCTTCTCGCATGGCTGCAAGCGGTTCGAGGTCAGCGGAAAGTCGTAATTGAGGGAGATCCTGAGCATGCATTGACCAAGCAAATCATTGCCGCCGTTTAACAGGCGTACGCGCCGGATACGGCGATCGTCTATAAGCTGGATTATAAGATCGAACCTGCTGCATACTTACATATGCACAGATTATGCTTGCCAGACACCGGTCCATGATGTGGAGTCGCTATTGAAACAATTGAAGAGCACGTAATCGCCACAATGCGGCTGATAGGGAAGGATGCCTCTCGTATAAATAACCAGGGGGCATTTTGGTGATTTCAGTAAGTTGTTTCATTGACAAAATATAACTGTAACACTACTATAGGAAATAGATCTTTCAGAGAAAGATTACTTCACTTCTGTACCTACTTTCCAACTACCACATCATGTTGCTATTGCTTCACCTTACGCCTCCATTGCTTTTCGTTATTACAATTCTATCCTTTTTATGATTTGTTGCTGCTTTTCTTTGGCTGTTATGCTGTATCTTGTTCATCGTTGACAAGTAGTAAGTTCACATCTACTAGAGTGGGAGGATTCAAAAATGGAAAATACGAAAATACAAGATTATATTGAGAGTAATCAGCAGCAATGGGATGAAGAGTACAAATCCAACGTATGGGATTATTTATCGGATATTACGGAATACGCCAGATACTCAGTTGTGTACGGTTACATAAGAAAGTTTATTGCAGAAGAGGGCATTCTGGATATGGGGTGCGGTACCGGAATATTGTACGATATGCTTCTGGACAGCGAGAAAGAAGGATATGCGGGCGTAGACCTTTCACAGGAAGCGATCAAAATGGCATCGGCTAAAACGTCAAAAAACATTTTCCACTGCGGGGACATTAATCAATATGTGCCTGGGAAGCAATATGATGTTATCGTTTTTAACGAATCGCTGCATTATGTGCCCAACACACCAAGCAAACTTCTTGACTATTCCAATTACTTGACTCCTAACGGCGTTATCGTGTCTTCCTTGTATTCTCATAAAAACACCCAAGATGCTGCCTACACTATTATTGAAAATAAGATCGAAGAGATGGAGCAATGCGGACTATTCGACGTACTGGACAAGGTGAGCGTATTTAATCACAACGCCGGACTGAAATGGTACATCCATCTTTTAAAGAAAAAGAATGTATAGGTGTCTGAACCAGAAAAGGTCTAGGACTGAAAAGGGGCAAGATTCGAGTTGCTTCTTGCATGACTTCGTAAGCAACAGCGGACTTTTAGAACAAATTTTATAGGGTTGCAAGATAGATAAAGAAGAGCCGTCTCTAAGTTCAATAAGGACTTTGGAAGACGGCTCTTTGTACATTTCAAGTGTTATCAACTTGTCGTGATAGCATAAGAAGGAAGTGTGACGATTGATGGACAAGAGATTTCGATTCTTGCAAGAGGAGACTTGTTGGATTTGAATGGTAACTACACGCTAAAGCAGGTCAACGCTTGGGACAAAATAGAACGCAGCCGTTATCTAGCTGCATCACGGTTTCTCACTATTTCACTCTAGTAACATTTTCTTGCCGTTTCCACTGGACAATCTTTAGTTCTTAGTCAGCAATATTAATTTTCTTCCTGTATGTATCCCTGTCTTCCAGCGTAGTAAGGTTCTCCCGGATCGATGTCGATAACGACGCGATGCGGGGCGGCTAGTGCGTATTGATGCTCGCAACGCCAACGCATGTCTTCGGTGAATCCAATCGTTTCCCCGTCATTGATTACGTCTCCTTGATTAAACAAATAGTATCCGATATTCGCTAAATGTCCGGCAACCTCATCAGGATCAAGATCATAATAATGACACTGAACATCAGGAATACCCAGTGCAGCGAGTCCTATTGAATCCATCAAGCCCTCTGCCCGTCCGCTTCCAGTCCCTTCAACATTATAGAATCGCATATTCATCGCACCATATAACAGGGCACCCTCTTCAATCGCAGCCAAATACGCTTTAGGCTCTACAAGCTTGTCGCTCTCCCGAAAGTAAATCGCATCACAAGGAGCCGCTTCCAGAAGCGCTTGGAGTACGCCAGTGAACAGCTGTAATCTTGATTTGGGGTCAAGTCCTGATGCCATCATGTCTGCCAGAAGCAGCGAATAGTTGCATTCGTGTAGAGTCTGAGCGGCTTCCTGCCAATGCCAGGATTGCTGAATAGCCGTTTCGTAGTCCGAAGCCGGACGATTGTCCATGTTCATCAAGCTGGTCTGGGCAGGCATTTCTCCTTCCGCATATTGAACCATGTAGTTTAAATGAAAGAAATGAATCATGTTATCCTTATCAACTTCGTCCGCTTCCCAAACAGCTAGCCCTGCGGCATCCGTTTCCTGTTGTTCTGGCTGTTCTATTTTACCGGTGTAACGCTCCACTTTCTCATAGAGAAAATTTCGATCCAGCTCTGGCTGCCGCTTGTATTTTAGTTCAACCGCATAGACCCGCGCAAACCCAAAGTCTCTCTCTTCCTCACGTACATCCTTCATATTTGGTCTTGTCTCCTTCGTGAATTCATTATTATAGTCGGCCACATGCCGTCTTTCCTTCATTCAGATAGAATACGCGATGTTCAATTTGATAAGCAGGCTCATCTATCCCCACAAAAAAAATAGCATGCCGCTAGTCGGAAGCAGCGACGAATCGTCATGCTTCGCCAAATCTTTCAGATTGAGTTGCACTAAAAAAGTCATAGGCGTTATATCGATGGATCTATTATATAGTATCCTAGCAGGCGCTTCTAGAGATGAACACTATGGAACGGAGATTGAGTATGCGATATACTGAAGCACAAATCAAACAACTTGAAGTAAATCCTAATGAGCGATGCGTACTTCCTCAGGAAATTCTTAGCCATCTGGGAATAATACCAATTAAGGTATTGCATCTTGAACTTCTGTGTTTACTTCAATTTGCCCCTTGAACAAGGGAGGGAGGATATCATGAATTCCAAATATATAGCGGGAATATCCCTAATTGTGATGGCTGCAGGCTTCGTGGTCACACTCATGCTGCCTGATTATTTATGGATACTGCTTCTGCAGGGCGGCTTCGAAGCAGGTCTTGTGGGCGGGATCGCTGACTGGTTCGCAGTTACGGCGCTCTTTCGACATCCGATGGGGATTCCCATTCCCCATACCTCATTGCTCTTAAAGAATAAAGATCGGATTGTTCAATCTCTCGTATCTGCTATAGAGACGGAGCTCTTGAACAAAGAGAGCATTGAGAAGAAGCTTCGCGGATGGAATCTTGTGGAGCGGGTGACTGCGTTAGCTACTCAGGCGGTGCAAAAGAAGAAGGCTCGCAGACAAGTGCTTGATCGTGCGATACATCTTGTTGAAAGGCTTCCTGTAGAGAAGCTTGCTCCCGTCGTTAAGTCAGGGTTAGCTTCTTATGTACGGGAAATAGAGCTTCATCAAGCATTTGACCAGCTTGCCACCTATCTCATCAAGGAGGGGTATGAGGAGAAAGCGCTCGACTACGTGCTCGAAGAGGCGGAGTCGTGGGCTCGGCGTCTAGAGACGAAGCGCATGCTTGGCAGAGTGGCGAATGAGAAGCTGGCGGATGTGAAGCTTGGCGGACTGAAGGGCTTTGCATTTCAAGCCTTCGCAGGCTTCATGGACGAGGATAAGCTTGGTCAATTGCTGCAAGGCATGATTACTTCATCCCTGCAAGACTTGAAGGATGACGATAATGAATACCGCACAATGATTATTCATGAGATTCGTGTGCAGGTCTTCCAGCTTGCTATGCATGAAGAGAAGGTGGGGCGACTCAAGACCTGGCTGCTCGAGCATATCCAGCGTGAACGTTTTGACGAGATGATTAAGGAACGTTTGGAAGAGATCCGAACGATGGCGCTTCATGCCTTAGCCCGTGAACGCGACACGGGGGGCCGAATCGTTCTCCAAGTTTACCGTGCTGCCGTTCGACAGGTGAAGGCGAATCCGGAATGGATCTATGAGATCGAGAATCGAGTCAGTCAAGCTGTTGTCGCTGTCGTTGAGAAGAACCATTATCGTATCGGTCAGCTGATAACAGAAAATATAAATCAAATGGACGATGAAGCGCTAATTGAGATGCTCGAAGGCAAGATCGGCAAGGATTTGCAGTGGATTCGCGTCAATGGCGCCTTGTGCGGATTTGTCATCGGACTGCTTCTAGCGGCAATTCAACTGTTTCTTTAAATCAAGATGGAGTCTGTCGATAGCGGCAGGCTCTTTTGTTCTATAGGTTGCAGAACCAGTCCCCCATTTTTGATGTATCGTGCAAATCGTGAACAAAAGTGCATAAATCAAGGCGATATCAAGATAATAAGACCAACTGAACATCTTTATTCGTGCACATGCGATGGTTACGCTTATTTGGTGAAAAAGCAAGCCTGTATGGACATTATGGACGTATCCTTTGTTTTTACCAGAACACTTGTGACAGGAGTAACATACATTTCTGAACCTCGACTAATATGTAAGTAAACTTAGTATGAGTAAAGTGAGGCAGCAATCGATATGGCTAGTAAAGTAAAACGGTTATTGATCGGAAAACCAATGAAGAGTACAGAGCTTGAAGGAGAGAAGCTTGGCAGATTAAAGGCGTTGGCGATATTATCCTCTGATGCTTTATCGTCTGTCGCTTACGGTACCGAGCAAATTCTGATTGTTCTGCTTGCCGTAGGGACAGTGGCCTTTTGGTACTCCATTCCGATCTCGATTGCCGTGCTTGCCTTATTATTGATTCTGGTCTCATCTTATCGTCAGACGATATTTGCCTATCCTACAGGAGGAGGCGCTTATATTGTTGCTAAAAATAATCTCGGAGTATCAACGGGACTGCTTGCGGGCGGTTCGCTCCTCATTGACTACATCCTGACCGTGGCAGTAAGCTCATCGGCAGGAACAGATGCGATTACCTCTGCTTTTCCTGCGCTTCATAATGACAAGGTCTTGATTGCAATCTTGATGATTACGTTTCTGACCATCATGAATCTAAGAGGGATTACGGAATCGGCATCGGTGCTTGCGATCCCGATTTATTTATTTGTGATTGCGATCTTTATCCTGATCCTGTTGGGTGTGGTCAAGTACATGACGGGTGGGGCAGTGGCTGCTGCACCGGATATGGAAGCAGCCTCGACGAATATTAGCCTATTCCTGCTGCTGAAGGCCTTTAGCTCAGGCTGTTCGGCGTTGACAGGGGTAGAGGCCATGTCGAATGCGGTTCCGAACTTCAGGGAGCCATCGGAGAAAAATGCTGCAGCTACGCTTGCGATGATGGGCGGGATTCTCGGCGTTATGTTCCTTGGGATAAGCCTCTTAGCCTATTGGTATGGAGTCGTTCCCAACGGCAAAGAAACGGTCGTTTCACAGATCGCGGGGTCTGTGTTTGGACGAGGAATGGTCTATTACCTTATCCAAGGGGTAACGGCGTTGATCCTGTTTTTGGCTGCGAATACGGCGTACGCCGCCTTTCCGCTGCTAGCCTATATGTTGGCGAAGGACAAATTCATGCCCCGCATGTTCTTGGTTCGAGGGGATCGATTGGGATTTTCGAATGGCATTATTATTCTGGGTGTGCTTTCTGCTTTGCTTGTCCTGATCTTCGGTGGGGATACATCAAGCCTAATTCCGCTTTATGCGATTGGGGTATTTATCCCATTTACGCTGTCCCAGCTTGGGATGATGATAAGATGGATGAAGCTGAAGCCTCCGGGCTGGTCATGGAAATTCGCGGTGAATACCGTGGGTATGCTAACTACGCTCATGATCACAATGATCTTCCTGATTACAAAGTTCAGTCAGGTGTGGATGGTCTTTATCTTCCTGCCAACCGTGATGTACATCTTTCATAAGATTCATAAGCATTATCTCATTACGGCAGATGAGCTTCGCATTGATATTCATACCGAGAAGCCGAAGGCTAAAGGGAATACTATCATTGTCCCGGTGGCCGGCATAACGCGAGTCGTCATGCATTCCCTTAGTTATGCCAAGTCGATGACGGATCATGTGGTTGCCGTCTATGTGGGCTTCAATGATGAGGATATCAAGCTGATGGAGAAGAAGTGGGCGGAATGGGATCCTGGAGTCCGATTAATTGTACATCGTTCCAGCTATCGCAGTGTGATTCGTCCGTTAGTGAAGTTCGTGGATACCGTCGAATGGAAGCAATCGGAGAACGATCATGTTACGATCTTGATTCCTCAGTTCATACCGCGCCATTGGTGGGAGAACATCTTGCATAATCAGACGAGTATTATGCTGCGTGCCTACTTCATCAATCGCAAGGATGTCGTGATTACGACCGTCCCATATCATTTTCAGCAATAATGAGGGAGGCATGAAGGACATTCGGACAAGTTGCTAAAGAAGCAACGCTGAAATTATAAAAAACAAAGAACCGCCGTGGATTTAAACTTTGGCAGACGGCTCTTCGCGTATGGCTAGCGCTGATAAATTTGCCGATAACGGGCAGGAGTTATGCGTTCGAATTTCTTGAACGTCTTAATAAAATAGCTAGGTTCGCTAAATCCCAATTCGTTGCTAATTTGAGAGATAGACAGGTCGGTCGTCTCTAAAATTTGTTTGGCCCATTCCATTTTCAACCGCGGAATGAACACAGAAAAGTTTTCTCCGGTCTCCTTCGTAAAAATGCGGCTGAAGTAACTGGGGCTCACATGGCAAAGCGCGGCCATGTCCGCTAATTTCACGTTCTCGCTTTTATGAGTGTAGATATAATCGAATGCTGGTTGAAGAATGGCGTTGGCAGATATCTTTGACTGATTGGACATTTTACTGATTTGACTATCGATCAGTGTATTTTCCAATTCGTTCTTTATCGATTGAATGCTGCGGTACGAATGCTCGGCAAGAGAATCGATAACAGGCTTATTGCTTGTTAACGCTTGCCGGTACATATCTATAGTTGCATTTTTATTGATCGCTTCTTCCACGATATAATTGCACAAATGATACAGCATTTCCGAGATTGTCGTTACTTCGTCATAAGACAAGACCGGGAGCAAAGTATATTCTTGTTCCAGACCTAGGAACTTTTTATTGGCATCGGCATTGGAGGGACGAGTGACGATTTGCTCAAGCTCCATCGGATTGTCACGCAGCTTGACCTGTCCTGCCATGATGGCCCCCATATACTGATTATGAACAATAATCGGGATGGCGATATCGACAATATTGTAATGGCATAGATAGATATAAGGCTTGTTCAACCGAACAGCCTCCAGACCGCCCCTTGCGTCGCACTTCTGGCAGTATTGAGACAGTGCCTCGTCTTTGCGAATCGCCTGACAGAAGCTTTGACAGTGACTGTGCTTCGTAACAGGCACACCTTTATAGTCAGTTGTTATAACGGCCATTTTGGTAACCAAAGAGAGTGAGTCCTGCAGCTTCTGCCATTTTTCCATATCAATGATGCTTTCCAAATTAAAACGTGAGTTCACGATGACCCATTCTCCTTTTGTCCGCTTCGCATCATTATAGCATAATAATCGGATAGAAAGACAAGATAATACCATTTTCGCGGTTTAGGATAAGATAATACGATGAGATAGCGCTTTATTTTGCAGGAATAGTTCAATGATCTTGTACGGAGTCGCCACTATAATGGAGATACAATAACACAGAGGAGGATTACGCACATGAGAAAAGCGTTTATAAGTCCATCAAAATATGTACAAGGTGAAGATGAACTATTCAACCTGGGTTATTTCATCAAAACATTCGGAGAGTCGGCTCTTCTGATCGCCCATGCCGATGATGTGCAACGTGTGAAGCAGAAGCTCGAACATACAATGGAAAAATACGGTGTTACAATAGTTGAGAGCGGTTTCAGTGGAGAGTGCTCTCGTCAAGAAGTAAAGCGATTGCAGCAGCTTGCGATTGAACATAACTGTTCTTGCACCATTGGACTAGGCGGGGGGAAAGCTATCGATACCGCGAAATGCGTAGCAGAGGGCGACGCGCTCATCATCGTACCGACCATTGCTGCGACGGATGCACCGACAAGCCATTCCGCGGTTCTTTACTCGCCGGAGGGCGAGTTTGACGACTACGCTTACTTCAAACAAAGCCCAAGTGTTGTAATGATTGATACAACTGTTATTGCCAATGCGCCTACGCGCTTCCTGGTTGCGGGGATGGGGGATGCACTGTCCACCTACTTTGAAGCGAGAGCAACCGCAAACTCTTATTCCAATGTGAATGCAGGGTTGCCATGCGGCGCTCATGGGGGCGTAAGTCCAGCTAAAGGGACAAAAGCGGCTCTTGCTCTTGCCAAGCTGTGCTATGAGACGTTGCTGGAGGACGGAGCTAAAGCGAAAACATCCTGTGATGCGAACTTGGTTACGCCAGCGCTTGAAAATATTATTGAAACAAATATCCTGTTGTCTGGCCTAGGCTTTGAAAGCGGCGGTCTGGCAGCTGCGCATGCTATTCACAATGGCTTGACTTCTCTGGAAGGCACCCATTCGTATTATCATGGCGAGAAAGTGGCCTTTACGACATTGGTGCAATTGGTTCTGGAAAATGCAAGCACAGCAGAAATCAATGAAGTGTTGCAGTTCTGCGTGAGCGTAGGCCTTCCGGTGTGTCTGGCCGATATCGGCGTAACGAGTGTGACGAACGACGAATTGCGGAATGTGGCCCAAAAAGCTTGCATACCAGAAGAATCGATTCATTCCATGCCTTTCCCGGTTAATGAAGAGATGGTAGTGGCTGCGATTCGAGTAGCGGACCACATCGGACGGCAATATAAACAAAAGGGTGAGTAAACGTGAAAAAGATCATCAATAAGCCGGAGACACTGGTCAGAGAAATGTGCAACGGCATGGTGCTTGCACATCCTGAGCTGGAGTTTAACAGCAAATATAAGATCATTAAGAAAAGAGATATGAATCAAGACAAGGTAACTTTGATAAGCGGCGGAGGAAGCGGCCATGAGCCCGCTCATGCCGGATTTGTCGGCCAAGGGATGCTGGATGTGGCGGTCTGCGGAGACGTATTTGCATCCCCATCCCAGATTCAAATTTACCAAGCGATCAAAGCTTCCGCCAGTAAAAAGGGCACGCTGCTCATTATTAAAAATTACAGCGGCGACATAATGAATTTCAAAAATGCAGCACATCTGGCTGGGGAAGACGGAATAGTTGTCGATTATGTCAAAGTGGACGACGACATTGCGGTGGAAGACAGCCTGTACACGGTTGGCAGAAGAGGCGTTGCAGGGACTGTACTTGTTCATAAGATCGCCGGCGCAGCCGCTGAAGAGGGAAAAGAGTTAGCTGAAGTGAAGGAAATTGCCCAAAAAGCGATAGATAACACGAGAAGCATTGGCTTTGCCCTTACCTCGTGCACCGTTCCGGCCAAAGGAACGCCGACATTTGAGCTAAAAGATAATGAAATCGAATATGGCGTAGGCATTCACGGCGAACCTGGCATTCGTAGAGAACAGAATGTATCCTCCAATGAGCTGGCGAAGAAGATGGTTACGGATCTGTTCCGTGATATGAAAATAAACGGCAGCTCGCAGACTGAAATCGCGGTGTTAGTTAACGGGTTCGGCGGATCGCCGCTGCAAGAATTGTATTTGCTGGCCAACGCGGTTGTTCGGGAAATCCGCAACCATAACGTGCCCATCTTTAAAGTATTTGTCGGCAACTACATGACAAGTATAGACATGGCAGGCGCTTCTGTGTCCATGATCAGATTAGATGAACAATTAAAACATTATCTGGAAGCTAGTTGCGATACGCCAGCGCTTCAAGTGACAGGGCCGTTCAGCCCGCTGCGTATTGAAGAAGCACCAGTGGAGTCGCCAGAGAATCAAGCCGTATCCTATCGATGTGAGACAGATCAGCAATATGCCAAGATCGAACGGAATACCTTCTCGTTACACAATCTGATCTATCTGACGGACAAGATGAGTGAGATTATTATTGAAAATGAAGTTCCTTTCTGCGAACTGGACTCGCATGCAGGCGACGGCGACTTTGGCATGAGTGTCGCAAAGGGCTTTAAGCAGTTAAAGAGAGAATGGCATGAGATTATGGAACACCACACCGGAAGTATTGGCGAGTTTCTAAATGCATGTTCGCTCATCATTATGGAGCATTGCGGCGGCGCTTCCGGACCGATCTGGGGATCGGCATATCGAGCGGCCAGCAAATATGCGGGAGACAGTACTGAATTAACTGTCGCCGAATTTGCGGGTATGATGAAGGCCGTTGTCAAAGGCATCCAGGATACGGGCGAACGTTCTTTCGGAAGAGGAGCCGTAGTTGGAGATAAAACCTTGATTGACGCGCTGGCACCATTCGCCGATGCATGGGAGCAATGTGCAATAGAGGGCGACGATATCAAGACTGCATCAGCCAAAGCTGCAGAAGCAGCAGTTCAAGGAGCGAAGCATACAGAGTCAATCGTTGCCAGAATGGGAAGAGCGGGAACGGTTGGAGAACGAAGTCTGGGTTATCCGGACGCCGGCGCCTATGCATTAGGTGTTATTTTCACGGAGTTAGCTCAGGTGTTAGAATAAATGGATAACATCGCTTAGAGCGGGGAGTCGGTTTCTCGGGCTTCCTAGATGCAGCCTGTTAGTAAATAACATTTGAAGTATATGAAACCGGAGCGCAAGTAAAACAGCGCTTCGGTTTCTTTATAAGGCAGCGTGTAAAATCCAAATGATCTTAAGTCCTATCAAAAAGGAGTTTCCAGTAAAGTTGTAGAATGGACTATGATTATTACTCAGATTAGCATTCAGCATAACCTTTGCAGTCTAAATATTGCCGTGAAGGCAGAACAGGAAGCTGAGGGTATTATTAATTCATCACATAGCTATCAACTTAAAATGACAACTATAGTATTCCTTTTATTGTTATTATAAACTGATATAAGAAGTATCCCGCAAAACCTATTAAAATAAATCCAGCGATTATGGATACCCATTTGATCATTGTTTGACTCATTACTTTTCTTGTTACCGCAACAATTGCAAGTAGACCAACATCATGGACTAGGATACCAGTTAAAATACCCGCCCCGACGATTAAAAATTTTGTCGGTTGTGTCGTATCATAAGAATCAGAAAGTACAGCTCCAAAAACGGAAATCCAAAACACGAGATTTCCTGGTGAAACAGCTACAAGTAAGCCATTACGATACGAGCTAAGAAATGATCCGTTTGGTTTATCACCAGCTAACGTAATATCTTGATCTGAGTTTTTTATGGAATCATAGCCTAAAAATGCTAAGAAACATGCGCCAATAAGCCACATTGGTATTTGAATGTAAGATATAGCAAGTACAGAAGCCAATCCCATATATAATGCAATAATTAATAATAAATCGATTGTCATTCCACCTAATCCTACAGCCCAACCATGCATAAAACCCTTTTTCAGACCTTGTTTCGTCATTTCAACTGTCATTGCTCCTACAGGCATTGCAATTGCAAGACCCGCGAGAAGATATGTGAAAAATAGATTCAAAAAATCACTTCTTTCAAATTTGATGTCTCCATATCTTCATTAATATACACACTTCAGCATTAAAATTCAATATTTGTTTGGATTTATTATATCGATAAACGATTACTATTCAGGATAAGCCGGAACTCTGAATTTACCCCTGTCAAGTAAACAGATTATGAGGATAGAGCTAATCAGGTATCGTTAAGGCAAGGGCAATGAAACTTTATAGCGTTTGAAGCTTGTGAAAAAAAGGTTTAAAGCGTATGTTAGGAAGCCAACTCATACAGATGAGCTTGATATAGATTGGAAAGTTCAGCATATGTCAATAAAGTAGGCACAAATGCTAATACGTGTAAGAGAAATGAAGAAGCCAAGATCGTGTGATCTTAGCTTCCTGAATGTTTAATTTGCTATGCACGTTCTCCGTATCGTTGATTAGATGAGTGGGGTGGTTGTTGTTTCTTTTGGTAGGGCACCCTTCCTTTACTCCATATGCTGAGATTCAATATTAGGTAAAATGAAAATGGCGCAATATCCAAGTAATTGAAAAGATAAATCGTAGATGTTAAACAAAACGACGAAGCTAATCACTACTACGGTTGGAATGATCCCTCCCCAAGCCCATGAGCTCCTGCTTGATAATTTGTTTAGTTTCGCGAAGTGAGGCGATGGCTGATGGCTGTCAATCGGAAACGAAGAGGGGGAACTGAATGAACAAAGAAGCTGTAAGAAGAGAGATTAAAAATGAAACTGGAAAGAAAAGTTGCTTCTAATCTAAAGCTTCATAATGTTTATTTGTTAGTACATTCGGATAAGCTGGATATCCACTGGCCTATGGCTGCGGGGGAAACAGACGGATTCACCGCCAATCCTAAGCAGCCTTATCATACGGCTAGCGTGGGCAAGACCTTTACTTCTGTATTACTCGCTATATTAGTAGAAAAAGGACTTGTCAAATTTGATGATCCTATCGCCAATTACTTGCCTCCAGATATCCTTAAAGATCTTCACCTATTTAAAGGAAAAGAGTATACATACGACATACAGATCAAACATTTGTTAAGCAATACATCAGGTATACCCGATTATTTTGAGGATAATCCTAGGCAGGGTAAAGCGTTAATGGAAGAAATACTTGAAAACCCCTCTCGTTTTTGGACACCGCAAGAAACCATATATTGGTCTAAAGAGCACTTACAACCCCGCTTTCCTCCCGGGAAAAGGGTTCATTATACGGATACAGGGTACAATCTCTTAGGACTCATCATTGAAACGATTACATCAAAGCCTTTTCATGAAGTGCTTCATGACTACATATTTACCCCTTCAGATTATTCAAAAAGAAACCTTGGACATCATGCACCAATGGAACAAAATGTGGATAGGAATGGATTATGGCTATGGGGTGATGAGGATTCATTTTCTTCCTTTCACTCGAAAATATATCGGGTGGGGGCATCTTGGCGCGAGTGGCGCCTCCATGCTTTACTTCCCCAACATGGATGTATATATAATGGGGAGTTTCAATCAAACCGCTTATCAATCCAAAAGCATGAACTATATATTTTTTAACGTTCTGCGTAAATTAGCAAAGTATGCTCATAGTTAAGGGGTCTAGTTTATGGAATAGGAAAAATATCTTGGCAGTGTAACTAACCAATGCGGGAGAGCGCATCACTGGCAGCGATTAGGTCATGAGATTGTTCTACCAAAAGTCCGCCAGATTGGTAACCAAAATAGCAGAGGTGGGCTGTTAAGCTCATTATCGAAAACTCATGTCCAACAGACATGGGTTTTCTTTTTGTTTTAGGGAAGCTTTAATAAAGTTGGAGAAGTGCCGATTTTATGGTGGCATGAAAACAAGCAAGTCATTTCAAATTATTTAATAAAGTATAACTACAAAATCTAAGATCCAAGAAGTTAGAAAGTGTCTCACTGCGGCATCGCCTAATACCGGATTCACGCTACGGCCTTGCTCCGGACTGAAGTATTTGAAGTGGATTCGGTGTAGAAACAATCTCCTTCGCTATGTTCTCGCAAACCTAACGATAGGAGGAATAGGGGATGCTGGCAAGTGTCTCTTTTTGCTTTCTACTTGAGCATTTTTACGATGCAATGTTCGGCACGTTTATTATGCAATAAACAAGTAATAAACCATTTATATGAAGCTGAAGGGATTTATGTATTGATGGTAGGTGGAATTGGTTTTAATAATTACTTTAGTATTCTAGAAAAACTAGGCATATCATGTGTCATAAAAACTGACAATGATCTTCGTGGATCAAGTGGCGGCAAGTTTAGTGTACTTGGCTTTTCACGTTGTAATAGATACATTGGTGAAAAGATACTACCGACATCTAGAATTGATAACAGCACAGTGAGTGCAAAGAGAGAACTTTATAATGCCAATATAATTAAACCTGATATGATTCGTGAAGAATATGGTATTTATCTTTCTAAATGTGAACAATTTTATAATTATTGAAGAGGAGTTCCAAAAGTTATTGAATATATTACGATAACCTGTTGTAGGGAGCTGGCTCAATCCTCATCAATTGGTTTCTCCACCTAATTGGGTAAAACACCTCAAAGCAAGCATTCCTTTTCCCTAATCCCACAACGAAAAGAGGTAATGCCCGATGACAACGAATCACATACCCAATAGATTAATCGCTGAGAAATCGCCTTACCTGCTCCAGCACACCCATAATCCAGTTAACTGGTACGCGTGGAGCGAGGAAGCTTTTAACAAAGCGAGACGAGAAAATAAGCCTATTTTCTTATCTATTGGGTACAGCTGACGTTGATGATACATATGTACATGTCATTGATGAGATGTTCGCGTGAATCAATTTTTAGAAGCTTCTGCTGAAGGAATTGGCGGAGGCTTTTTGTTTGAAAGTATAGGATTAGTGATCGTCATATTCTTCCATTCAATAGTATAATAAAAACATGTTTCAAAAAGGCTATTTAGACACGATGAGTTCGTTTAATCAATTGTATTTCTTATATTTATGAACTTCGTGAATATTACGTTATACGATAGAATCAATTAAAAGCAGTATAAAGAAGATTGATTTACATGCATAAAATATTGATCCAGCATTCTCAGAATGTTTTATCCTGAAATTATTGTAGGTCTATATATAAAAACCCTGTGGGAGGTGCAGTATGTATCAAAATTTTTTATTGGTACAAAAAGTAAATGAGCATGCAGATTTTAAAGTACATTTTGCAACGGGACAATATATTAATTGGACATACGAAACAATGAGGAGCCCCTCGAAGAAGCTGAACAATCCAATGTTTCCTATAATCATTACTGATCAGAGAGTAACAATTCAAGAAAAGCCGAAAGGACGTGAAACAAGTTGTTATAGAATCTCAGAGAATAAAATCAGATTTATTGATGATTACGGAGTACCAGATGGTTTTCTTATATGTGTTACAGGACCAGAGGGTTACCTACCTAAGTTAATAAAGTTTGGTCCAAAGCCTAACGTGTACATGGAAGGATTCCCCCATAGAAACCCTGGAATATTTGATTTCTACGTCAATGCAACTACGAGGGAGGCTTCAATATTAGTTCATACAACTGAAAGATCACTCTTTAGCATGGCTGTTGATTTTGAAAAATATGATGGCGATTTCAGTGTACATAGAAGGACTAATTATCATGATGCATTTGATTTAACAATAGCTTTAAATGCAGGAAGGTTTGAAACAGTAACAAAAAAAGACGTAAGGGATATTATGCCTAACATATTGGAATCAGAGTCTGAAAAAATAGTTGAGGTTATGAATGAGTTAATAGATCATTTGAATACAAAACAAGATAGCAGTATACCTAATAGTCTCAAATTAAATATTGCTCATGTATTCAATAGTGTACTTGCAACATCTTCTGCTACAGTTACGGTAGTAGATTCGTACATGAACAATGTAAGTGTAGGGAAAATGATTAAGACATTGATAGAATATTTTTCTCAAGGATAATTTGGTGAATCATAGGCATGCGCAATTGAAAAGTGAAATCTACTTAAATACCTACTAAATAAAGAACTAATAATGTGGGTGAATTCAAGAAGAACGATTCCATCGTATAACATAATATTCACGCTGCGGACATTCGTCCTGGGTCCGGCATTCGCCGGACACCTCAGCGTCCGCTGAGGTCGTGAATACAGGAACGTTATCGGAAAGATAAGGCAAAGACCAACACGTTCTAAGCGGATTTTGAAAGAATTATAATAAAAGAATATGCCATATAATATCTGTGAAATGCAGCTAAACTGGAATTTGTGGGGGGATTAAAATAGAAGAATTAAAACCAAACGAAAAAGAGAAAGAAGTATTATCATTATTTTATAATAGATTCTATGATTTATATGAAGAAGTTGTAAATGATGATTTTATTAATAAGGATGCTAAAATAAGATTTTATAAACTAAGAGAATCATTTTCGATATATAAAGAATTATTGAGTTATGAGCCGATTAAAGAATATATTAATTGGATGAAAAAAGGTGGACGACCTCATTTTGAAGGGATAATTGCGGATGATTTGTTTAGTTTTATAAGAAATTTATTATTACATTTTCCTATTTTTGATACATGGGATGAAGTTTATATAAATAAAAACTTAGCCACGTGGAGTAAAGTGGGACAAATAGATAAATTTCTAACTAAAGGTATTGAAGGGAAAATTGATGGTAAAGGTACGGTGAAATATAGAATATGGGAAGAAAAAAAGAAAAAAATGACCTATTTTTGTATTAATTTTCCTGAAAAATATGATAATACAAATATTTACTTAAAGGATATAATATCTGAAGAAGTTGGAATGAAATTTTGTATGGCATTAATGAGAGCGATATTAGATACTCAGGTAGAGGATTCAGAAGTACCAGATATAAAAATAATGTCTCAAGTATATTTACCAATAAAAACAAATAGTATTTGAAACTGCATAAATTCCAATTTATCAGTGAGATTATTAGTGCAATGGGTATTTTGAAAAATGATAATTCAAGCTCGTATTATCCATGTTATGCAAATAGATTATAGGTATGTAGATAGGTGAACTTTAAGACTCCAACGTATAGTCCTACTCAAGCTTGGGGGGCCTCATCCATCCGATAACAATGCACTCAAGTTCGCTTTGCCTGTTTTGGGAAGAAGCAAAGCACATTCCTCAGCCTAAGATTAAGAGCTATCTAAGGCTGAGGAACGTCTTGAGTGCGGAGACGTTAGCTCAAATTAGTTAGAAGAATAGAAGTTGAGTGGAGGATCTTATGCAGATACAAAAAGACAACATAAAATTCACTTTCATAATCAGTGTATTTTCATTTGCAGCAGCTCTTTGGGTTTCTACAACATCAAACGGTTTTTGGTTGAATGTCTTGATAGGTATTTTTTCTAGTGGACTTCTTACTTTATTTTTATCTGTTGTCGCATATCGAATTGAGAAAAAGAAAACTCTTGAAGCGTTCTATTCTTCGGTAATAGAGGTAATAAATAATTTTAGCAAATATGAAAAGAATGATGACGCGATTAATACAATAAATGCTGTTTTAAGTATGAACGAATTTAATTATATGGAATTAGATACGTCTTATGGCAATATTAGTTTTCTTGTATTCGATAAGAGACATAGGGAATACATCAATCAAAAAATTTATTCAAGAATAAATATAGTTAGAAATGCTGTCGCAGAAAAATCGTTTCACTTCAAAGAATTTAAAAAATCAAAAAATGGAAATCTTAGAGTGATGGAAATCTTCATTAATGAAATTGACGACTTATTTATTACTAAAACTATTAAAGAGATAGCAGATTTACAAGGACAAGTCATTAAATTAAATGTTTCCTTCAACAAAATTACAAAAGAACTTAGTGATGAACTTAAAGGAGACTATTTCATCCTGATGTATGGAAAGAAAGGTAATTGAAGGATTGAATATCAAGATGCAACTAACTTCAGCTAACATCATATCCACGCTTCGGATCCTTACGGATCCTCGGTCTGCAGAGGTGATTCAGAGCAGCATTTTTAGCAGACAATAATATCTACAAGGTTAAGTGACGGAGCGACTTAACCTTGTAGAGTTCGTAGATACAGAAACGTTATTCGAAATTATACTGAATGAGAGGGAAAGAATTTGAAACGATTTTTTAGTGATTTGTTTGATAAATTATTTAACTATCACAATTGGTTTTTTTACAAAGGAAGGTTTACTTCAACAAGATTAGGAGACTTATTTTACATAGTAATTGGGAGTATGATCGTTATTTATTTAATAGTTGGTGACAATAAGTACTTTATTGAAAAATTCGCAGGAATATTTGGGGCTTTCATGTTCTTTGCTTTGTTCTTAACCACTTTTAAATCATATTGGATTAAGCCGCCTAAATTCATTCGAAAAGGTAATGATGAAGTAAGTAGTTTTCTTAGCATCTTTAATCATTCCTCATATCTATATGGACTAACTATATTTACATTTTTTCTTACTTTGACTCTTAATGGACTCCTGATGACAATCTCTCAATTCATAATCGGAGTAAGTTTTGACTGGCAAGCAATATTTTATAATCTACTTTTTTTATCTATGTCATTGTTTACAATATTCTATTTTATGTTTCATATTTCGAAAGATAAAATTACGATAAAACAAGCAAAAGCAAGAATTTCTTTTTATTTATTATGCTCTGGATGTATAACTGCAGGATTATTTGGAACATCATTTAAATTAGCCCTTACCCCATTTCTTACATATGTCGGTATTGGATACCTCTGTTTGAGATATTTTATTGATAAAATTGATAGTGAGAGTGAAACAAAGGAGTCAGTATAAATTCGTATAACATAGTACTCTAGCTGAGTGGCTAGCAGTTCCTTAGTTTGCAGAAGAGTTTTCGATGAAGCAATTGGCAATTAGACCCCTTCGAGGCTAAGTCTGGGGACTTTGGAGGTTGATAGCTAGACATTAGTTCGACTTAAATAACTATTTAGTTGCCAACGCTTAAACAAAGATGGGATATTCGTTTGAATCAATTATTTAAGAAGCTCCTGCTCATGGTATTGGAGTGGCTTTTTTGTGTGAGAGTATAGGATTAGAAATCGTCATATTGTTTTATTTAGTAGTATAATACTACTAAATAAATTACATTATATGGTAACATCTTTAATTAGTACATAATCAATTAATACGACTTATTAGTATAAGTGAATTATATTTACAAAAAGAAAGGGAGTTCCTAAGTGCAAGAAATTATTGAAAAACTGCCTGCATTAATTACTATTGTAGGGACGATCATAGTTTGGGTTAGGTTATTTGTTAGAACATCCAATAAAACAATTGTAGATATGGTGATAGAGCCAAGAAACGTGAATCTGTGGGACAAATTTATTGAACTTGTATTGTTGTCTTCGCTGCTGGTAATTATGTTTCTACTTCCAATGTTTATACCTGAAATAAATTCTATGTTAATTGATGTTATAATGATGGTTGATATTATTTTGTTTTTTATAACTCTGATTATCATTTTAATTTATTGGGTATGTTCATGGTTTAAGCAAGTAAAAGGTAGATTTCTAACTATCTCTATAGTTACAAATTATTTATTAGTATTTTTGATGCCTTTAATTTTAATATGTTATAACAGAAAAAAAATCTTAAATGGAGTTGAAGAGAATTACATCTATGGGTTTATTGCCTTTTTGGCTCTTGTCGTTTTTCATTGTATCTTGATAACATTTTATCCGTCAATTCTTAGGTACTTTAATAAACCAGAAATAAAAAGGTATAAACTTGAGCGAATTCAAACACCTCATGATATTTTACAAGGTTTATATTTGCTATATATGCTGGATAATGAAAGACATGTACTAAGTGAAAACTCAAATATTGCTAAGATAGGAGATGGAGATTTTTATATTTACTATCCTAAAGAAGATGCTCTAATTAAATATTTTAAATAAAGACCTATTCAATCATAATAAGACCGATACAGCTATAATACCAGCTAGGAATCAACTCAACTCCCGTAACCAAAAGTACGGGAGTTTTTAAAATTTGATAATGCTTTTTTTACCGTGATAATTGCTGGGTTACACTTGCTCCAATCGACTATACCTTAAATACAAATCCCCAATTCGCTTCAACATCTAACAATTAAGCACGTAGCTGTCTATTTAAGAAAATCACGGGACGATGGTGAGTTTGAAGACGTTCTCTCGAAGCATAGGGATACCCTTCTGGCCTTGGTCGAGAATAGAAATTGGACCTATAGGTTATATGAAGAAGTGGCCTCTGGTGAAAAGATAGAGTCCCGTAAGGAAATGCAGAAGTTACTTCGGCATTTGAAGACCAGCTCTATGATGGAGTAGTGGTCATGGATATTGACCGTTTAGGGCGTGGAGAAAATAAGGATTGGGCACTCATTAAAGATACATTCTTAAACTCAGAAACAGTCATTATCACGCCAAACAAGATATACGATCTGGAAATAGACAATGACGATGTATCCTTTGATTTCATGTCTATTTTTGCCCGAATAGAGTACAAAACGATTAAACGAAGAATGAAGCAGGGCAAAGAGGCTGGAGCCAAGAAAGGTATGTGGACAAACGGAAAGCCACCCTTCCCGTACTATTATGACAAGAATACAAGGTCGGTACTGGTGGATGGAACGAAGCGTCCGATTTATCGAGCGATTGTAGAGAAATATCTTAATGGAACAAACCTTGGTCATATTGCCATTTGGTTGACGGATAACAAGATACCCACGCCATACAACATTAAGCCGGATGGAAAGAACAAGGGCTGGTCAAATATTACGGTTCAACGGTTGCTGGCAAGCGAAATCCATTTGGGTTACATCACTTATGGTAAAACCCGTTCCAAACGTGGACAGGTGGAATCGGTTCCCGAAGAAGAGCGGATTAAAGTCATGGGAACACATGAAAAGCTGAAAACGCCGGAAGAACATGAAGCGATTATGGAGCGGCTGCTTAAGAATCGCATGTTGAATCCCAATTCAAGACGTAATATTTTTCCTTTGTCAGGCTTGCTTTATTGTGAAAAATGCGGTTCACGGATGAGGTTCCGGGTGGGAGAGAATAAGAAGCAAGGGCAGCACTGGAGTGCATTGTGCTATCACCAGTATAAAGATGGCAGTAAATGTGAGCAGCGCGGAAAGGTAATGGATGCTGATTTTTTCAATGCTCTGTATGATCGGATTATCCATGTAGACCCGGATATATTACGGGAAATTGAACTGCATGGAAGTCGTTATAGTGATACGCAGACGATCATCGAGGTCAAAGAGCAGGATTTGAAGAAGCAGAAGCGGGCGCTGGACAAGCTGCATGAATCGTATGAAGAGGACATGATAACGAAACAAGTATTTTTGGAGCGTAAAGCTATCCGGTCTAGGCAGATACAGAAGCTGGTGGAAGAGTTGAAGGATTTGCGAAAGATTGTAGTAGATGAAGGGAATTATCCAACTGTGGAGCAGATATATGAGCGGATAGGTGAGTTTAGGGAGTTGTGGAGCGCTGCGGTGACAAGTGAAGAGAAGAATCGAGCGTTGAAGAAGTTGGTGGAGCGGATTGTGATGCTAGACTAAATACTGGACACCGGAAACCGAGAGTGCGACAATAAATGCATTCATAATCGAGGTGTCTGACATGACGAAAAAGTATGATAAAGAATTCAAATTCCAAACCGTACGACTTATTCAAGAAGAAGGAAAAACGGTAGCGCAGGTAGCCCGCGAAATGGGACTTCACGAGAACACCTTGTATCGCTGGCTGGCTGAGTTCAAACAGGATGGAGCGAATGCCTTTCCTGGCAGTGGACAATTAAAGCCTGAAGACAAAGCTTTACGTGACCTGCAGAAAGAACTCCGCGAACTGCGAGAGGATAATGAAATCTTAAAAAAGGCGATGCACTACTTCGCAAAAGACCGGCACTGATCTATTCTTTTATCCATGATCATCGCTTCAAGATCCGCGTCGCGAAGATGTGCTCAATCAAACGTTCGCCACTAGCGCACCAAATAAGGTCTATTTGACCGATATCACCTATATCCCGACGGATGAGGGATGGTTGTACCTTGCCAGTGTGATGGATCTCTATACGCGTAAAATCGTGGGGTTTCACATGGATGAACGAATGACCAAAGAACTCGTCATCATTGCGCTGGATCGGGCTTACAACAGCCAGCGACCAGCCCCAGGAGTATTACATCACTCGGATCGTGGCAGTCAGTATGCATCTGCAGACTATCAGAAACGACTGAAGAAATACCAGATGATCGGCAGCATGAGTCGTAAAGGAAACTGCTACGATAATGCCTGTATTGAGTCCTTTCATAGCGTGCTAAAGAAAGAACTGGTTTATCTCGAGAAATTCAAAACGAGAAGTCAAGCAAAGAAATCTATTTTTGAATATATCTCGTGTTTTTATAATGGTAAAAGAATCCATTCATCCATTGAGTATTACACACCCAATCAGTACGAACGTATGTACCTAGAAACTGCGTAATTCTCTCGGTTTTATGTGTCCAATCTATTGACAGAGGTCCATTGTGTATAATCGGGAAGGGAATAGGGTAGAGCTGACGGTTTGTTATAAATGAAGATTTATGTTATTTTTTTAACTGCTCTACACATGTGAAGTGCCTAATATTGATGGTACGAAATGAGATGTGACAGTACTGCTCAAGATTTCTGAAAGCTGAATAGAATTATAATGGAGGAGACCTTTAGCTGATGTAAGGTCTCCTTTACTATTTTTCTAGTAAAATGGTATTAATTAATTGAGCAATCTGTTAAAATAATTGGAGGATATTGTAAGGTGTTTGAGGAATGTTATTGGCTGACAGAGACAACATGTCTCCAGCCAGAAGTGTTCCCGCAACTGTTCGTTGATTCTGTGGACTTGCTTCTAATTGGAGTCATGTCGCTAGTTCTATACTTCAGTCGTAAAGTAGTTGCTGTTCAACCTAAGGAGGAGATGCTGATGAATCTCAGGCTTCTGGTAGCGTCTTTTTTGGAGACCACGTGGGCTACAGCGATCAGCGCAACAGCAGGAACACTTCTGTCTCTGTGAGTCAATAACATCATTCATGTACTTGAATTAGAGAGATTGTTTATCATGCACGTATCTATTCAAATAGGTTGTTTAAACAAACCCAAGGAATGAAATGTTTGTGCTTTTGTCTTACATGGAAATGTTCAAGTTAAAGTGATGGTAGCAGGAGGGATGTTATTGAATAAAAAGATAGGTCGAAATGACCACTGTCCATGTGGAAGCGGAATCAAGTACAAAAAATGTTGTCTGGGTAAACATGACGATGAGGAATTTTCAAATCCAGTTAATTTTCTAAACAGTTTCAAGACTCTTAGAAAAGAATCGAAGATTAAGCAATGCCTACATCCAGATAGGCCAGCATGCTCCGAAAAAATAATTGGAGCTCATTCTATTCAAAACAACAAAATACTAAAACGACTCTCTAGTAATGGACATGTTTATATGCCATGCCCTAAGCCAGACAATCCATTTGCAGTTATGACTAAATGGGGACGCAAAGAAGCGACTGTGTTCACCGGTTTTTGTGGTCATCATGATAATAAGGTGTTCGACCCTATTGAAGATGGTCTTTTCGATGGGAGTGAATTACATATCTTCTTGTACACTTATCGTTGTTTCGCTGTTGAATACCATAAGAAAATGGAAGTAGTTAATATGCAAAAAAATGCGTTTAGACGTAAGCCTTCGTTGATTGGAATTTCAGGAGATGAAGATCCGTTTGGTGGTATGCTTATGTCTATTGATGATTTCCAACCTGTTAAGAGCCTGTTCGATAAATCACTTCTTACTGCTCAGTATAATATTCTATCCAGTGTAGTTTGGGAAATGCCGTTCCCAATCAATTTTGCAGCTTCAGGTTTTGAAGCACCAACTACTGATTTACAAGGAAATAAATTGCAAAATTTACTAGATGTCAGGACGTTAGCTAAGCATACTTTTGTGATTGTCTTTTCTGAAGAAAATAAGACCTATTGTATTTTTTCATGGCTCAAAGATAATGATGAACTCTTTTTTGGATATCGCCAGCAACTAGAAGCGTTAGATCAACAGCAGAGACAGAATTATATAAATAATACCCTGCCGATTATAAGCGAGAACATCGCATTAAATCCTGAATCATGGGATAGGATGGAACAGTCAAAGAAAGATGAATTTGGCATGCTTTTATGGGGGATGGCAGAGCTATCTGAACTCAGTGGACATTCTTACAATCGCTTAGAAACTCCTACATTCGACTTGTTCTCGCTATGATAGCTATTAAAGGGATTGCTAACCTTTATAATTAGGTATCTGCAGCCCAGCCCAGCGCTGCAGATGCCTTTTTTATGCCAATAATCACAACTAAAACGATAAGAATAACTTCAAATAACGACAAAAGAAGCTACTATATAACAAACTTCCAAGGAGGCGTTCCCCATGTCCAAGCCCATCCACTTGTACCAACTCGATATCAATCCCGCCATCGAGCAACACCTGCTCTCGCTCACTCAGCGTCATTTGAAGCTAGCAGTCGAACACAGTCGCTGCCAGACATCACATGTGGTGGCCGTAGTAGGAATGCAACGAATAGAACTTAGAAATCCTTTGTTTCCAAGACTTTAAGGGGTTTAAAACCTTCACGAAGGATGGTGTTAATTTCAAAAACAAGGTGCTGAAGGACAAAATCGAGGTTTCGGTCATACTGGACCTTGGTTTTAATATAGAGTGTGTAGACATGTGGAAATGATTGGAATTAATCTTAAGGAACGTGGAACTATACCTACCGTTCCTTTTTTGTTTTTCTGAATACTATGTCGAAACTGTTTCAAATATATGGTACTATTGGATTGGATACTATTATGGTAATAGCCACCTACTCGATGATTTTGACTCCTTTTGTCATGGCTTTTTCTAGGTTAAAAGGCTTGATTGTTAGTTATGAGAGGATGGTCGAAATATGATTAAAAAGATTATCGAACTGAAGAATATTGGTGTGTTTAGAAATCTAAGGTTTGATGATAGTAGATGGAATAAAGAGTTTAAAAAAGTGAATCTTATTTTTTCAAGAAATGGACAAGGAAAAACAACGTTGACTGAAATTATGAATTCATTAAAAAATAGTGATACAGATTTAATTAAAGCTATATAAGTTGAACAAAAGAATTAGAGGATTATGGTAAGGAATTTCAACCCTGCATGTCGAATAAAGAAGGAAATAGAAGAAGATAGGCAGGAAAAGAACATGGAAAACGCAACGAAGCTTGAA
>NZ_JAMAWB010000032.1:0-62004 GCF_023713585.1 Paenibacillus sp. MER TA 81-3 | reverse complement strand
CTTCGGGAGCACAGAGATCACCAGCCTTTGATGAGATACTTTGATTATACCGAAAAAAAGAGACAGACTCTTCAAAAAAATGAAGAATTGTCTCTTTCAGGACTAAGGGACTTTTTCAGTGGCCTCCAAATGGACTGCAAGTATTTTTGAACAGTTTAGTTGAGAGTAAGCTAACGGGCAGGATAGCGCAGTGGAAACAAAGACAGATTGATCCTCGAAACTTTCAATGCGTTTTGGTGTATAAAATTACATACCAATTTATCCAAGAAAGGAGATAAAAATTTTGAAAAAAGTTATCTTTGGTGCTTTTCTTGCCATTCTCTTATGTAGTGCATCTACTACTTATGCAGCAGATACTCAAATAAAAGTTGATGGTATTTCTGTCGTATCTGATGTGAAACCCGAATTTAAGAACAATCGCACAATGGTACCCCTACGTGTTATTAGCGAAAATTTGGGGGCTACTGTCAATTGGTCGAATTCCGAAGTTACTCTTACGAAAGACAATATGAAAGTAATTTTAACTCCGAACAGCACTTCAGCGAAGAAGAACGGCGAAAAGATAACTCTTGATGTAAAACCATATGTAAAAAATAATCGTGTCATCGTACCACTTCGTTTTATCGCAGAGACGTTTGGATGTAAAGTCGATTACAGCAACTCTACAGTAACTGTAGACACCGCCCCATTGGTCATTGATGGTGTAAAAATAAAAGCATTGCAATATGAATACCATATGACGATGGGCGGCGTAGTCCAACAAATAAATGGGAATGCGTATAATGAAGCCATTTATCATATTATTTCAAAAAACAAGGGTACAAAGGTAAAAGCTCCTGACAGCTACTCTTGGATGGTTAATATTGATACACCTGGCTCTTATTATAAAAATGGACAGTATGATTTTTTGGACGAAAAGGGAAATAGCGCAAAACAATATGATATCTATAGTTTAGTTACTGCATTTCCAGATGAATTGCTATCAGGATATCCAGAGGTATTGATTTATGACGCTTCCGAAGACCAGTGGTATATGTTTAGCAATGCCGCAGGAGAGTCCATTCGTCAGATGATAGATACGGCCGAAAAGAACGGATTTCTGAAGGTGATCAGTAATAACGTTGTTTAATTGTTATCGCACTAACGGGAAACGATAGCTCAATCAGTAATAATAACTAATACTTTTTACAAACTCATAATGTAATTGTAAATGAACAAAAAAATGGATAGAGATTCAGATGTATTCTGAAAGCTCTATCCATTCTTATTTTTTACTAATAAAATGTCTAACATTATATCTAATCACTTATAATTATTGACTATATTGGACCTCTTCTATCTTTTGATAAAAATAAGAGGTTAGTGCCCTAGCGGACATCCAATTAATTTGTAAATCTATCTCTCTCAATTTTGTATAGAGAGTGAAACACTTTATGAAGATCTCGAGGCAAACCGCACGGCGCGGCTAATCAAGGCCGGCAGCACCGATATGTGGCCTTCTCCCTCGAACTCTTTGAACTCTGTGCGCACGCCATGGCTTGCGAGAGCAGACAGACGTTCCGCAAGCTCCCGCGCGTTTTCATTCATGCAGCTCCAGTGTAATTTCTCGTCTTCCCCCGCCGCTATCATGATGTTGACGCTGATGTTGTTGTCCTGCTTAACACGCGATACGAATTGACGCTCCGCTTCAAGCAGAAACGACTTGTTCCAATGTATGGAAGGACTCCCTGCAACATACGTCTGGAACGTGTGCGGCTTCGTCAAAAACACTTGCAGCGCAAACAACCCGCCCAAAGAGTGACCAAAGATCGTTTGTCTGCTCTTATCGATCGCATACTTGCGTTCAATCTCAGGCTTCAGCTCCGCTTCGATAAATTCCAAGAACGCGTCCGCTCCGCCCATGTTCGCCACGACGCTGTCCTTCGGGCTGAAGGGCAGCTCTTCAACTCGGGTTGGCAAAGTAAAGTCGTGGAAGCGGGACGGATCGAACGGCGCCTCCGTCTGGTATCCAATTCCGACGACAATCGCCGGCTGCACCCCTGTCTTCTCGGAAGCGCGTGACTGCACACGGACCGCCTCCACCATCGTACCGAATACGGAGTTGGCATCCAGCACGTAGATGACCGGGTATCCCGCAGACGGCGATGCCTCGCTGGGCTTGGCCACGAATATCCGATAGTCGCGGTTGCCCCCGCGTGAACGCATATCCCATTGTTCCGTCCGCGGTATGGTGACCGTGCTGGCGGCGGCTTCATTGACAGCCGAAGCGGTCTGGATGTTATCCTGATTAGCCATTCTCTCTCATTCCTCCCTGCTTCTATCCATTGCGCTTTTAGTTTCGGCCCTTTTTTCTGTACAGTAAAAATATGAAATAAGGAACCCCGATAATGGCAATAACGATGCCTACGGGCAATTCCGCTGGCGCGAAGACCGTCTTGCCAATAAAGTCAGAGACCAGTACCAGCACAGCCCCGACGATACCGCAAACCGGAATGATGCGCCGATGCGCGTTGCCGACAAGGCGCTTCGCGATGTGAGGGGCCATCAGGCCGATGAATCCGATGCCTCCCGAAACGGATACACAGGCGCTCACAATGCCGATGCTGCATAATAAGAGCACCGCTTTTTCTTTTTCCGAGGCTACGCCTACGCTAATGACACTATCTTCATCCAGATGAAACAAATCCAGAATATAAGACTTTCTCACGATGACAGGAATAAGAAAGACGAGCCACGGAACAATAGACAAAATATATTTCCAATTGGCATTGTAAATGCTGCCCGAGTTCCATACTACCGCCATCTCAAAATCGCTGGAATTCATTTTCAAAGTCAGATAGAGCGAAACAGCTCCTAATCCTGCTCCTATCGCAATACCGGTCAACAAGAGACGCTGCGATTCCAGCCTTCCATCCTTCCAAGAGAACAGATAGATAAGCATGGCTGCGAGAAGCCCACCCATTAAGCCGAACAGCGGCATCGCAAAAATGGACGCTAAACCATCTCCCTTAATCTGTCCTTGAAAGAAAAACAGAAAGATAACCATGGCCGCACTGGCCCCTGAGTTAATCCCCAAAATCCCCGGATCGGCCAACCCGTTTCTCGTAATGCTCTGAATGACCGCACCTGCAATTCCCAACCCCATGCCGACGAGCAAGGCAATGACGATCCGCGGCAGACGGAACTCCAGAATGACCAGATCCTGATCAGGCTGCGGGTCAATGCGCAATAACGTGCGAATGACATCCATGACCTTAATGTCAAAGGCGCCGTTCGTCAGACTCAAATACATCGTAATAAAAATAATGGCTATACCGACGACCAATACCATGGCGTAGCGGCTTCTAGATATTTTATTCACGCTTCCCGCCTCCCCTCGTCCGGATTAAATAGAGAAAGAAGGGAACGCCAAGGATGGAAGTGACGACACCAATCGGCATCTCAAACGGATAATTGACGAACCTGCTGAGCACGTCGCACAAGCCGAGGAATATTCCTCCAATCACTCCGGCACAAGGAATAATCTTTTTATAATCGACACCTGTCAAGAAGCGCGCAATGTGAGGAACAATAAGTCCCACAAAGCCGATCTTGCCTGCGAGCGCTACCGAAATGCCCGTTAAAATGACAACGCTCAATGTAGCCATAAACTTGATCAGCTTCGTTTTTTGTCCCAGGTTTACAGCAACCTCTTCACCAAGAGAAAGAACCGAGATTGATTTTGAAATCCAGATTGCCATCAGGATGCCAACCACTGCAAAGGGAAGCGCCAGCTTGATAAGTCCTGGGTCCAACTGATGCAGCCTCGCATTAAACCAAAAGCTGATATTTTGCGATACTTGAAAATAGGTTGATAAAGCAGCGGAAACGCTGCTCAAAAATGTGCCGATAATCGTCCCTAATATAGCCATCCGAACTGGAGAGAGCCCTCCGGGAAGCAAGGTGGCCAAGCCAAAGACGATAACGATGCTAAGCGCTGAACCCATGAAGGAGAACATGATCATGTCCATCGACGAAGAATTCGGCATAAAAACCATGCAAAGAGTAATGGCAAAAGCCGAACCGTCGGTTACTCCCATAATAGAAGGGGATGCAAGATAATTTCTTGTCATCCCCTGCATAAGCGCTCCCGAAATGGCCAGGAAAGCTCCGATTAACAGAGCTCCGACTGCCCTCGGGAATCTAGAATGCATAATAATCTGATGATTCACATTGCCCGGATCGAAATGGAACAACGCGTCGCGAATGGTGCTAGCCTCGATGTTCTTGGCTCCATATAAAACCGACAAGAGGATTGTAAGCACAATAAGAAACGGTGAACTCCATAGGATTAGGGCAGAAGCGGAAATCCTTGATCGCATATCCCTCTACTCACTTTGCTTGAACTAGTTTGCTGTTTTTAACGGCTTCCAAGAAAGCAATTTTGCTGTAAGCTGTGCCGCCTTGAGCAGTCGGATCGACCAGATTGACAAATAAGTTGTCATTTTTCACTGCATTGATGCTTTTCCAGATCGGATTGTTTTGCAAATCTTCCAGCACCTTGGGCGTATCTTTATTTTCAGTTTCCGAGAACTGAACGAACAGGTAATCCGGGTTAATCTCGGACAGCTTTTCTATAGAAATGTTTTGTTGAGCCTTCGCTTGCTTCACTTCTTCCGGTACCGTTGCTCCCAGATCCGCATATACCGACGGGTTGAAGAACACATCTTCAGGATAGATAAACATGCTGCCAGCTCGGACTCTGAGCGTCAGAACATTTTTATCTTTAATGATAGGCCCGATTTTTTCCTTCAAGGCCGCAGTCTCGTCATTGTACTTTTGCAACGCTTGCTTGGCTTGCTCCTGCTTGTCTGTAAGCTCGGCCAGCAAGTTCAGGTTGGCTTCCCAGTCGGTCGCAATATGCGATACCGGAATGGTTGTCGTGACTTTGTTCAATTTCTCCAGGGCTTCGGCAGGGAATTTCGTGCTTGCCAGAATGACATCCGGCTTCAGCTTCAAGATGGTTTCAATATTTGGCTGAGACTTCTCCCCGATTCCTTCCGCACCTTCGGTAATCTTGGCGAACATCGGCGCGAATTGGCCACCAGTAGTCATAGCCCCAACAGGTTTTACGTCAAGCACCAGCGCATCTTCCATCGATTCCACCGATCCGGTGATGACGATTTTCTCTACTTTCGTTGGCACTGTGTATTCTTTGTCCAAATAAGTAATGGTTCTTGATTCCGATTGGGCGCTCGACGCACTTTCGCCCGTGCTGCCTTGAGACGCGTTTTCCGTTTGCGCGCTCTCCGCCCCGGCATTTGCCGGCTTGGCTTCCTCTTTGGCTCCGCAAGCCGATAACGCAAACACCATCACTAATGCTAATCCTAATGCCCATACTTTCTTTTTCATTCTACTATTCCCTCTCCATCGTCATATAATGGGAAGCTTCATTCTGAGAGCTTCCGGTAAATGTGTGCATAATGCAGCCGTTCATCTTGGTCTGTACCGGCTTCACCTTGAAGATGCGCCCCGCACCCGGGACACTCCTCTGAGCTATGTATAGATGCTGCCCTCCCCATTCATCGAACAAGTGCCACGGCATACCTCCCAAATGATTAAATCCGGCTTTTGCTGAAAACGATTATCACTATACTGATAACAATTCTCATTAAGATTATAAACCACGCCTCCCACAATCGAACATGGACAATATCCAGAATCATTTTGGACGATTTCCATATGGCACACGATTAGGAGGAGACTGTCTGAACATTCTCACTTAGTTGCTTCAACAAGTCATCCACCATTCGTTCACAGGCGTAGGCGGAATATTCCCGCCATGGATCGGAGGAGATTAAATAGATATGATTCCTGCGGACTGCTTTCAAATCCCGCCACTGCCGGGAGGTTTGCAACGACTGCCAATGGCTTAATGAATCCGGCTCTTGACATACGTTCAGCAAGATCCGATCCGCATCCAGCTCCGCCACTTGATCCAATGTTATAGCTTGTTTGCAAGGAGCGGGCTCGACGCCGGGCACCATATTCAACTGCAGATCATGGTATAGCACATCATTCATTCCCCGAGCCGGACAGACATGATAATGTTCCTTATAAATGCTCATAACGAGAATGGTATCGTCCTGCAATTCCCGATTCAGCCGCTCCCGGGCGCACTTCACCTTCTGCTCATAGTTGAGCAGCCAAGAATCCGCTTCTTGCGAAACTCCCAAAAATTGAGCCGTCGACTTCAGTTGCTCCCGCCAATCTTGTTCCTTCCATGGAACATAAAATACAGGCGCAATGTTTTCCAGCTGTTCCTTCTCGCTTGAGTGCAAATGATCCTTGTCGCAAATCACGATGTCCGGCTGAGCAAGATGAAGCGCTTCAAGATTGGATTCCCAATCCTGATTAAACCGGTAGGCGCTCAGGTGCACGGGAATATCAGTCCGATACGTTTTGTGATAATATGCCGTCCATTTCGGGTGCAGCGGAGCGGCATATGGAATCATCTTGAGCGCCAGCAATTGCCCGAGTATGGAAGCAGTATAAGCTACGATTTTACGGCGGCGGTTTTTCATATAGATGGTAGGCGATACCCCTACTACTTGCTTGAACTTGCGGCTAAAATAAAACTCGTCGTTATATCCCACTTGATGAGCAATGTCACGCAGCCGGGCGTCCGATTGGGCCATAATGTGCTTTGCACAGTTGAGCCTCACTTCCGTAATATAGTCGATTGCGCTCTTGCCATAGGTCTTTTTGAATAAGTCAACATAATACTTGGGGCTAACCTCCGCTATGCGAGCCAACTGCTCAATCGTCAGGCTTTCATTATAGTGGCTCTCGATATAGGCCTTGGTGCGATCCAGCGCCGCACGAGGGTCAGATTCCGGTTGAAGCTGGATATTTTTCATCGAACAATACAGTAATTCCTGAAAGGCAGACTGCCCGCGGAATCGTTCCAGCGCTTCTTCGCTGCGACAACAGTTATGCAGCAATTCACATAAAATAATCATCTCAGCAGCGGAATGAACCAGCAGTTCTCCTTGCAGCGGGAACGCCTCGGCCGAATTCGAATCGTGATATATATCGAACTTGACGACATACATCTCCACTCCTTCCCCGGCCGTTGCGGATACGCCGACGGTTTGCCCGGGCACAGCGAAATGGACGGCATCCTGCCTCAAACGGTAATCCTGAAAATCCAACGTCAATCGGCCCTCGCCATTCTTTACTATAAACAGGACATGCGACTCAATGAGCTGCTGCTCCATCTGGCCGACACGCGCTAATTCGACGCTCTGCAGCTTGAACCATAGATTGTCCAGAAATGTATGTGTCTGTTCTGGACTTAAGCGTGGATGTTGCAAAATGGACACCCCTATCTAAATTCGAAAATGATAATCATTATCACTATATTAAATTAGCATAATGCATGAACTGCGGTCAAATGAATTCAAGGTGCAAAAAAATAGACCCGCCTCACTGCGAGGCCGATCCATGTACGCACACTTTTCCGCGTATTCACTCTATTAAGAGAAAAAGAGGGCTAAGAAACGACCAAAGAGGCATGGATAGTGTCAGGGTCATCCAAACGTTCCGCTTCGAGTAGTTACGAATCGGCTCTTCACAACCCCCTTTGCATTGGAATGTAAGTTTTTCGTTTTTCAACAGTATTTGTAACTTTTATAGTTAGATCTTCGTTTTTATTTAGAGTAGTATGACATACAAAGGAGAGTGAAAATTTGTGAAACAATCGAAATGGACAACGGCTGTCACCTTGGCGGCTCTGCTGCTTGGCGGTATGCCATCCGCATACGCCGCTCCTATGAACAACCCAGCGGACGGTATCACGGCAGGATCAGAAAAATCGGATACAAGTAAAGCAAAGGCCGGCATAACAGCGAAGGATATCCAAAAAGTCAACAAGGCTCGGGCCGATTCACTGTATAGCCCGCTTTACAATAGCCGTTCGGAGGACCGAGAGGCCCTTGCCGCTATCGCTGCTTTCATAAACACCTTACAGTCGAAGGTACTCCGTACACGTTGACGGAAGAAGAAAGCGATTCGCATCGTCAATCTTTTCAATTGCGTATGAGTGTGGAACAAAAAGATAAACCGGACATTCGCATCATGCTGTACAATACAGACACGTTGGTCTTCGGAGAAGACGGAAATCGCGCCGCTTCTTCTCCAAGGCACCGTCTATGTTCCGCTTGAGACGCTGACGGCCCATCTTGGCGTGAAGGCGGAATGGATAGCCGAGAACCGTGTCGTGAACTTGAGCTTGCCGACGGTACTGCTTAAGCCAGACAAACACACGAACGATGCGGACGTACACGACATGCTGCAGCTTCTGAACGAATATGTGAAGCAATATAACGCCCATAACGAGCCATCAAGCCGTTATTTAATAATGAGACCAAATGGGCTCGCAGCTTTACGTATCGTCCACAGCAGATTACGGCGGTTCGGAATCCGACCGTGACGGACAAGAAGGAATCGTATGCAAGTGTGAACGTCAATTTCGTCTACGTGTCCGCATCAGATTATACTTTTTAGCACATCAGTAAGTGAGGTGAAGAGCATTGCAAAACTGTTCCATCACACCTAAACGCCTGTGCGCAATGCGGAATAACGAGCCGATAACGACCATTAGCTCCCGACACTCGCTGCACGCTCATTATTTTGTCACTTCCCAGTCTTGGCCCTCATAATGATTCCAGTCACTATCCATCGGCTCATTAAGCGCTCTTAAAGGGATTTCAAGCAGTCTTCGATCTTCAAGATCGAACACTCTTTTTCCATCCATAATAAATGCTCTTGCTAACTCATCTACCGCACGTTTCTCATTCCCCAGCTTGTCTTGTACTTGCCCAAGCCTTAAATGCAGCAGCGGATTGCCGATTGTGTTGGGGAACTGCATGATAAAAGATAAATTATCTCTTGCCGCGATATAATCCTCATTATAAATGTTAATGTGTGCAATTCGGATTAAGACATATCGGCCGACAGTGCTGCTTTGTTCTCTTCTATGTAAAGCTTCGTACATGTTCCAAAGCGTTTCTATTGCTTTAGGATAATTTTTTTCCCTAAGACGAGCATCGGCACAGGCTATTCTATCTTGTTGTTCCAAGCTCAAATGAGGAACCGCAAAATAATCATTGATTTTGCTTTCCATGTTATTGACATGATGGCACTCTTCGAAATCAGCATCAAAGTTCATCCATTCCATCTCCTCTGTCCCAATGTGCTGTACGGTACTCAATCGAGCCAAAGTCATTTATCGATAACGCAATAATAGGTTATACCTCATGTGCCAGCCATATTGTCAATTTCAAAAGATGGAGTCTAATTAGTTCATGTACATCATATAGCTGGCAGGCAGCACCGTTTTCAGTTCTTTCAATAATTGTTTGCTTTCTGCTGTTTTGAATTCTTTTAACGCCAATATCGCAGAAACCTTGCCATTATGCATGCCGTTTTTGGCAACCTCGAACAAGTGACCGGCAGCCGGCGTATATTTCCGCTTTCGAATCATCTCGATTGCCTTTTCTTGCACGTACATATCATCCGCTAACAAATATTCACAAATATGTTCCATTCTTGAGCAAGGCATGATCGCCAGCTTAGAAAAGATCAACTGCTGCTTGGCGTCCTCATCCAAGTTCTCTTGCATAATAAGGTTATCTAGATCGGCAATCACTTTAATATCCTGTTGGCTTTCATCATCGTGATCGGTTAAGGCAGGGTAGTCGTGCTGCAATTCATCCCACTCCGCGGCAGGGTCTTGCAATATTTTCGTGATGAACCGCTCCATGCTCCGGAATCCAGGGGATAAATTCGTTTCTTCATGGTTCAAAAAACATACTTTCCCCTCTAGTGGCCCGGTGTAGTATACGCCAATGTAGTTCGACTGATCATCCGTTAACAATGGACAAATACTTTGATGGCATTCAAGTTCTTCGAAGATGCCCCTTAATTCAATGATTTCTTCTGTGTTCAAGATACGATACACGGCTTCATCTGCATCCCTTTTTTCATCGTAATCTAGCATACTGTGTACCACTTCTTGAATATCGATTGAATATTCTCTGCTTAACACTGCAGGATCGAACGGAAGCTCTCTCCCATCCTTACTTTTGAGAACATCAAAAACACCCATGCATACTCCCCCGCATCAATTGAATTTTCCAGGAACTGTATTACTTTTCAAATGTGTTATATTGTATTAATCGGTTAAAATTAAAATTATTGAAGCTATAATAGTTCAGATTCAAGCAAAAAGCCCGCTTCGCAGCGGGCAGCAAGTGTGGTCATGATAAACTTTACCTTAGAGTGACGAAGTGTTAAGTTCAGTTAACTCTTTCAGAAAGCTTGCGATTACCTTCAACTCTTCTTCCGAATAACGCTCCAACAGTTCCTCATGTTTGTTCTCCAGCTGCTGATGCAGCCTCGCATGAACGAATGCCAGCTTCTCCCCCTCTTCCGTCAGTCGATAATAGATTTCCTTCTTGTTGTCCGCACGATAATGCTCTTGAATGAGTTCCCAGGCAATAAGCTTGGCAACGGCTTTCGAGACGCCGCCTTTGGTTACGTTGATTTGATTGGAGATAAAGGTCACGTTCGAGTCCGGGCGCTCTCCAATTTCATGCAGCACGTGGAGTTGGGTCAATGTTAATTTATCCAAATGCAGACAAACCGCTTTTTTATCCGCATCGTTCTGTTCTTCAATGATGGCAAGCGCCTTTTCCCGTCTGAATTCCGCGCTTTTGTCTCTCGTGTGCAAATAATCGACGAGGTTGGCATACACTTTGTTCTTTAGCATGTTCCGCTCTTCCATGTACAATCAATATCTCCTTTCCAATGTCCTCAGCGCTAGCTTGGTGATACATCAACTTTACCGTACACCCGAATCGCCAACACGATGACGATGATGGCAAAGCTGACTCCGAACAGGACGAAAAGCCAAAGGTTGTTTAATGTTAATAATAATACACTGCTCACCATAGGGCCAGCCGCCATCCCCATATAGCGCACCAAGTTGTACACGCCCATCGCGGTTCCCCGATTCTCATCGAACTCATTCGCCAATAGGGTGGTATGGGTCGGCATAGTTAGGCCCGAGCACACACCGTAAAGAATAGAGGACACGGTTAGCAGGACGAGCGAATCGTAGATGGTTACCGCGAATAGAACGACACAGCCTGCGGTTAGCAAGCTGCCCAGAAAAAGCAATTTTCGCTGCTCCATCTTCTGCTGGACCGTCTTATAGAGCCTGCTTCCGAGCATGGTACTGACCGCCGTCGGCAAATATAGCAGTCCGATCAGTCCCAATCCCAAGTGATAATAATCGGTCAATAGGATAGGAAGGCTGACGAGAAAGGCAAAGTAAATGAAATAATGAACAAATCCGATTGCCATAATGGCTTGACCCCATTTATTTTTAAAAACGGACATATATCTGTGGGATGAACTCCCTGCAGCATGTACAGTGCGATGTTCTGTCCTCTGGGGAAAATATTTCAGATTCATCACGAATAGGATGACAGAGATAATGACTAGGAACAGGAAAATTCCGCGATAACCGGCCTGCTCTCCAATAAACGCTCCCACAACCGGACTGATAGCCGGGGCCAGTGCGAGCATCGTCTGGTACGTGCTCATCGCATTCCCGCGGGCAGTGCCATTGAATAGATCACTTATCGTCGTTGACGCTACGAGCGGAATCGCTGCGATCCCAGCTGCCTGGACGACTCTGAATACGAGAAACAGCGTGAAGTTGGACGTTAACGCACAGCCCAATGCTCCAATCATGCTTAGAAAAATGCTGGGCATCAGCACCCTTTTTCCGCCTTTGGCGTCAATGAGCGGCCCGTATACGATTTGCATCATAGCGAGTACGAACATGAAAATGGAAACAGAAAAGGTAATGAAATGAAAAGGTACCTGAAACGAGTCTCTTAATAAGGGCACTATGGGGGAATAAATATTTTGTGTCACCGATGCCAGAAACGCACTGGTGCAAACCAAATAGAGCAAAAATGCTGGCGAAGCAACTTTTTTGTATTGTGATGCCATTGCGTGTACCGCCTTCCATACTATTTTTGTTTCCTGGAAACATTAATAGTATTTCACACGATGACGATTTAGTCAATCTACAAGTTTTCAAGTATATCCACATTCGTCGCTGTTAAAAGGACTATCCTAGACGAAATGATCGTCCTCGACGTGTTGTTTGCCCGTTACGTGAAAGCATTCGGGTTCGTACCTTAATAAGTAACATGGAGGGTGGAGGTGAATGCATATCGATATCATGAAAGGGGAATTGGCGAAAGGAACGAAATTCCATACCCCCTATTACATTGTGGAGGGTCCGACCATTGGAGCGACTGTCATGGTGACGGCTGGTGTTCACGGGAATGAAACCGCGAGCGTAAAAGCGGCAAAGCAGTTCGTTCATTCGCTGCAGCAGGGACTTCTTCATGTGCAAAAAGGGACATTGGTTATCGTTCCGCTTGTCAATCAGCAAGCTTATACAAAACGAATTCGAGGGGTTCCTGATCTGAATCGCACCTTCCCGAGCAGAGCCCATGATAAACCACGCCACCCCTTGTCGGCGGACTTGTTTCGATTGGCAGCGCAATACCGTCCAGCCTGGTACATTGACATGCACGAAGCCAATGGACTATCCCGGCTTAACCCGAAAGTTCTCGGTCAATCTCTGCTGATAGACCGTCGCAGTCCGTCCGTAAAGATAGTCCGACAAATCGTGAAGCGAATCAATCGTTCCATTGAGCGACAAGCGACACATTTTACCGTTCGCCTGCGTGAACTGCCAGGGTCGGGCCGTACAGCGGCCGCTCGTTTACTGCAAGCCAAAGCGATTACCGTAGAAACATCCTGGAGCTTATCCCATCCCATCCGGGTCAAGTATCAGAAGAACATCCTGCGCCAGTTGTTAAAAAGAGCCGGCTTGATACAATAAAGCGTCAGCCTGCACAAATACAAAAAATGCGTGTTTAAAAAGGAGCTTTTGAACAACCTCAAAAAGGGATCTGCCGGAACAGCTCCCTTACTCAAGCTCGTCTCCTTCGGTTATTGTGCCGGCCGCGCAGCAGATGTATCCGAAGGCGAGGTATAAGTCATCAATTCGTCGACCTTTACAATCACATTGCCCTCGACAGAGGCCTGTCCTCTGCCCAGCGTAAATCCTTTCTTATGCCGAATGACCTCGTAATAGAGTTGCACTCGGTCGCCAGGTCGGGCCAGTCCTGTCATTTCCACCCCTTTGAGCGAAGAGAGAAATCCAAGTCCACTCCCGCTTCCCATTGTCGCGAATGCCCCCAGCTGTGCAAGAGCTTCGACGATCATCATGCCCGGCATATAAGGCTCAGCTTCGGTCATAAACCATTCATTGCGCGTTACGTTCTTATATCCCTTCACCCATTTGCCTGGCTCAAGCTCCGACACCCGGTCGACCATTAAAAAAGGATACCTGTGCGGCAGCACGCTCGTGATTTCGTTTATGTCCATGTCTATCCCCCTTCCGTTCGTACAGCACTCATTCCTTTACATCATTACAGCAGTTTTTCTGCAACCAATGTGAAGGATTTGGGAATGCCTTTATCATATACTTCGGAGGACATATTGGGCTCCTCCTCCAACAGCTTGATAACGAGTCCACTGCTCGCAATTCCGGTAACAATCTCCCCAAGCGTCCATTTGCGATGCAGAACCTTCTCCAGATCAGCCATTTGTACCGGTATAAATTTCGCGTAGGCAACCTCTGTCTCTTCCAGAGACTTGTCGAAATAGTCGCCTGTCACTTTATGCTTGCGTACTTTGGCCGTCGAGCCTCGTGACGTGATCAGCTTCGTCGTAATCGGATGAAAATCTTGAAGAATCAAACGTCCTCCGACCTTAAGCAAGCTGGCAATAATATCTGCCAGCGGCTTTAAATCAACAAAATAATGCAAAATGCCGAACTCCATAATGACCAGATCGTAATCCGCCGCCAGAACGGATGCGGGCAGTTCAAGTACATCGGACACAACATAATCGATGCTCACCCCTGCTTCCCGTGCCAGTTCAGTCGCATACCGTTCATTTTCAGACGCGATATCAACGATCGTGACATCGGCGCCAAGCAAAGCCATGGCAACTCCTTTGCTTCCATGAGAACCTAGCAGATTGGCAATTTTCTTCCCTTTCACATCTCCTGTATGCTTATAAAACGTCTTCAGCCTTGCCTCAGGATTTTGCTTAATTTTGATTGCGGCCTCGGCCGGAGAGCCATAACGGTTAACCCAAGCGTCATACGCACTTTGGTTCCAAGCCATTTCATTAATTCTGCTGTGTTCTTTCTGCATAAATATTCCCTGCCTCAGTTGTGTTAGTATCTCGTATTGTTGTAAATCCCCACTACTTTTATGTGAACATTGTACCATTACTTCGTTCGGCAGAATACAATTAATATCGAATCAACACGGACGTCAAAACATGCATTCCACATATTAGCCGTTCAAAGCTTAGCTCCACGTGGACATCACCTCAAATTGTCTATTTGTGTTCAAATTGTTCTGGGAGGAAGCTTGCGGCCACATCCCATAGTGAACATGCGGATTTACGAGACGACGCAGATGGTTCACGGACGCGGTAGATGCAAGCGCCATTGGAAAAGATACAGTCAAATGTACGGACTCGGTGGCCCAACGGCATGTAGACTGTAATTTGTCCAATGGATCTGGCTGTATTCAGCCATTGGTGCGGTTAGCGTGTCAAACCATTGGATGAACTCCAACGAAACCGACCGTAAAGAGATATACATCGCTGTTTCATTGGACAAGATCCAATGGATGAGACAAGGGGGGGGCGCCTAATCCTTCCGCCCTTCCATATCGGTGCCACTCTAACCATCGACGAGTCCCTGTTGCTGCCCTCATCATCTTGATTGCACATCGTTTGTTCAATTTCGTCTCCGTCGCTAGCGAAGACCAGCCTGATCTTGGCTCAAATATTTATTGCCATTGCCGGAATCTCCATGTTCCTTATCGGGTTCTACGCATTCGGCAAGCTGTAACGTATCGGGACAAATCTTATTTGCGCGATGGCATGACAATGCAAGCGGTCCTCTTTCATCACCGCTTGCATGCTGATGTCTCATTTTGATATCTACCCGTACGCGCACGTTGCAGACGCGCTCAATATTTTCGCAACGCCAATCGTTCTTTGCCGAACCATTGCTGACGCACATAATTGATGATAATTCCGAACACCTTTTCCATTTGCTGCGTCGAATTCCCTAGCATCCGAATCGCAAATCCCGGAACAATAAGCTGGGACAAGCCGATTCGGCCAGGCAGCGTGTCCAGTCCGATCTCATAACACATCTGCTCGATGAACTCTGGTGTTGCCTGTTCACCGATAACGAACATCGAACCGAGATGGGTATGACCATCCATACGCCCCATGCTCAGCATCTGCTTTCCATGTGGACGAAGCTTCACATTGTCGAACAAAATTTGCTGCTCATCCATATAAATTTCCGTTTTGAGCGCCAATTCATCGTAGGCGAATTGCGCTCCGTCCGGCGACCAGCCCGGAGTTATAATCTCCGCACATATAAGTGATGCGCTTCTCTCCATACGGATGACCGTACGCTGTTCGTAACGGGCATTCCGATAAGCGATAATCGGGTCTGGCAGCCACTCAAGGTAGCTTCCATGCTTCAAAGCAACCTCGCTCAGCTGCAGCACTGGCTGATGGGGCGTCCTGTAAATTTTCGTCGACGACTGCGTCGTGATGAGCGCCTGCGCGTGCTCACCCAGCTCCAGCTCCATCAAATACCGGTCTCCATCGACATACCCCCCGCCCGGATTCATGACATAATAATAGACCTGACCGGTATCATCCGGGTACATGGGACGGGCTATTTTGTAAGCGCCTTGATGATATACGTGTGCGGCAGTCGTTCTCCCCTGTCTGTTCTCAGCCGTCAGCCGCAGCATTCCCGTCCACCGCTGCATCTTATTCTAATCCTGTTAACATCGCATTTTTCTGAAACCAATCGACGACCTCATCCAAGCCCGACTCGTCTTTCAGATTCGTGAAGAAGAACGGCTTGTTGCCGCGGAAGGCGAGCGTATCCGCTTCCATCACCTTCAAATCGGCACCGACGTAAGGAGCTAAATCAGTCTTATTAATAATGAACAAGTCGGATTTGATCATCCCCTGACCGCCCTTGCGCGGAATCTTCTCGCCTTGAGCGACGTCGATAATATAAATCGAAAAATCAACCAACTCAGGACTGAACGTAGCCGCGAGGTTATCGCCCCCGCTCTCCACAAATATAATTTCAACGTCAGGATGGCGTGCGATCAATTCGTCGATCGCTGCGAAATTCATGGACGCATCCTCACGAATGGCCGTATGCGGACAGCCGCCTGTTTCCACACCGATGATCCGGTCGGCAGGCAGCACACCGGTCTGAATTAAAATTTTCGCATCTTCCTTCGTGTAAATGTCGTTGGTGACGACCGCCATGCTGTACTGTTCATGCATGCGCCGTGTCATTTTTTCGACAAGCATTGTTTTTCCGGCCCCGACTGGACCGCCTACCCCTATTTTTACCGGTTTCATTGTACTCCTTCTTTCCCTATCAGTCTTTGCTGGGCGTTATGTAATACCGTTGTATTACGACATGAAAAGTCGGATATGGATCCGTTCATGCTTCATCTGAGACCACTCCAGACCAGGGGATACGATGCCAATGTCATCGCCAGTCAGCTCTTCCAACCTCTCTGCCGCTTCCTGGAACACAGGCTGCAACTCGTATAGCAGCTTCTGACCTTCCGTCTGTCCGAGCGGAATGGCCCGCACGCCGTTCTGAACCATGCTGGAGACGGAGGAATACAGATGTGCCAGTACAGCTGTCCGTTTCGAGACGCCAACATGGCGGGCAATGATTGCAAACGCGATAGCCGGATGGCCGAACGCACGCTTTGCTTCCACACGTTCCCGGTAATGTTGCAGGTGCGGACAATCGTAAAGCTCTGTTCCGAGTTTAATCATTCTTTCCCCGATTCTGCGTGCGCCTTCTCTTGATTCACGGGGAAGATTCTGGACTGTCATTAACCGGTCCAATTCCCATACATCATCTAGACGACTGTCTGTCAGTGCTTCAAATGCAAGTCGGCAGGCCAATCCATCGGAATAGATGAACTGTTCATTGACATACATGGCCAGCCAATCCGCAAAGGTTGCTTTATCGACTACCTTGCCCTCCTGCATATACGTTTCCAAGCCGAAGGAATGATTGAAGGCCCCCGAAGGAAAGTTCGAATCACACCACTGCAGAAGCGACAGCAGCGAATCAGTGCTTGTGTCCCACATGGCGGAACGCTTGCTTCACTTTCTTCTTCTCACGCGCGAACGGAATCCCGTCTTGAGTCAACTGCTCTTCCACAAGATAATCATATTGAACGATCATCTGGGAGCCTTCGAATTGTGCGGGCAAATGACGGTTCCCCAGCTTGTGAGCAATTTCACCCATCTCCTGAATCGTTCTCGGGCTGATGATGAGCACATCGTCAGGCAGCACTTCAATGACGATCATGTTGTTCTCATCCATATGCAAAATATCACCGTCGGCGAGATCGGCTTTCTGGGTCAGACGAATTCCGATTTCTGTGCCGTGATCGGTCGTCACTCGCTGAATTTTTTTCAGCATATCCTCGCTTGGCATGTACACTTTTTCCATGTGACGGCTTACGCGTTTTTCTGGATCCAGCTGCTCCAGCCGGCCAACAATTTGCTCTATAATCATATTCACACTCTCCTCTAATGAAAGCTATTGACAAGCACAAGTCAGGCCACCCTGATTAGAACAAGAAATAACGCTGTGCCATTGGCACGACATCAACAGGCTCACATGTAAGCAGCTCCCCGTTCACCCTCACTTCATACGTCTGGGGATCCACATGGATGTCCGGCGTTTCCCCGTTCAGAGCCATATCTTGCTTCGTCACTCGGCGGATACCCCGAACCGGCAGCACGATCTTGTCAAGGCCAAGCTTCGCAGGCACATCCGCATCCAGTGCGGCCTGTGATACGAACGTAATGGAGCTGCGGGCTAATGCTTTCCCCACTGCGGCATACATCGGCCGATAAATGTACGGCTGCGGCGTCGGAATGGACGCATTCGGATCGCCCATCAAGCTTTGAACGATGAATCCATTCTTCAGCACCATTTCAGGCTTCACGCCGAAGAAGGCTGGATGCCAGATGACCAAATCGGCGATTTTCCCGACTTCAACCGAACCTACATAATCCGCGATTCCGTGAGTCAGCGCCGGGTTAATCGTATATTTTGCTATATACCGTTTGATCCGGAAATTGTCTCCGACCGAACCGCAATCCTCATGCAGCTTACCGCGCTGCTTCTTCATCTTATCTGCGGTCTGCCATGTTCTCGTGACCACTTCCCCCACACGGCCCATCGCTTGGGAATCCGAGCTTACCATGCTGAACACACCCAAGTCATGCAATATATCTTCCGCCGCTATCGTCTCGCTGCGGATACGCGAGTCCGCGAAGGCGACATCTTCCGGCACGCTTGGATCCAGATGATGACAGACCATTAGCATATCGAGGTGCTCATCCACTGTGTTGATCGTGAACGGTCTCGTCGGATTGGTCGAGGATGGCAGCACATTGGCCAGCCCCGCCATTTTAATCATATCGGGCGCATGCCCTCCGCCTGCGCCTTCCGTATGATACGTGTGAATGATTCTGCCTTTAATGGCAGCAATCGTATCTTCGACGAATCCGCCTTCATTCAGCGTGTCGGAATGAAGCGCCACCTGAACGTCATACTTGTCCGCAACCCGCAGGGAATGATCGATCGCTGAGGCCGTTGCTCCCCAATCCTCGTGCACCTTCAAGCCGATCGCTCCGGCCCGGATTTGTTCCGCCATCGGCTCTTCGCGCGCGCCGCTGCCTTTGCCGAGAAATCCGACATTAATCGGCAAGCCCTCCGCAGCTTCCAGCATTCGATGCATATGCCATTCGCCGGAGGTGCACGTCGTTGCTTTCGATCCTTCCGCGGGACCTGTTCCACCGCCGATAAGCGTCGTGAGCCCGGAAGCCAGTGCATGCTTCACCTGATGCGGATTAATGAAGTGCACGTGCGTGTCAATGCCTCCTGCGGTTACGATAAGCCCTTCGGCGGAAATAATTTCGGTGCTGGCCCCGATAATTAACTCAACGCCATCCATGACAAGCGGATTTCCGCTCTTGCCGATCCCCGCAATCTTGCCCTCGCGTATTCCGATATCCGCCTTATAGATGCCCGTATAATCGACCACGATCGCATTGGTAATGACCAGATCAAGCGCTCCCTCTTCACGCGTAATCAGCGGATGCTGTCCCATGCCGTCGCGTATCGACTTGCCCCCGCCGAACTTCGACTCATCTCCGTATCGAGTGTAGTCGCGTTCTATCTCAATGAACAGCTCGGTATCCGCCAGACGAACCGCATCGCCTGTCGTCGGTCCGAACATGTCCGCATATTGTCGTCTCGACATTCGAAAACTCATTGTTCCGCCCCCGTTTCCACAGCTTCGGATGCAGTTGATGATTCTGTATAATTAGTGGCAACGAGCACTCTCTCGTCCAAAGATCCTTCCGTCAAGTTGTTCAGTCCGTAAACTTTGCGTTCTCCGGCAAACGGAACCAGCACCACTTCCTTGGCATCTCCTGGTTCAAAGCGTACGGCCGCGCCAGACGGAATGTTCAAATGCATCCCGAATACGGCTTCCCTGTTAAAATGCAGCGCGCGGTTCACCTCGTAGAAATGAAAATGCGATCCAACCTGTATCGGGCGATCGCCGACATTTAGCACTTCGATGGCAAACGTCTTGCGACCATCGTTGCAAACGATTTCATCGTCACGCAAAATATATTCCCCTGGAATCACTCTGCTTCCCCCTTGGATTGGATGTGTATTACTTGTTCGGTCCATACGTAATGATGCGTTAGTCATCGAATCGGATCGTGAACCGTTACCAGCTTCGTCCCATCGGGGAACGTCACTTCCACTTGAATATCGGGGATCATTTCGGCAATGCCATCCATCACATCTGATCGCGACAGAATTGTGGCACCTTCGCTCATCAACTGAGCAACTGTCTTGCCGTCACGGGCCCCTTCCATAATTTCATACGTTATCAGCGCAACCGCTTCTGGATAGTTCAGCTTCAGACCACGGTCTTTGCGTCTTCGCGCGAGATCAGCCGCGACTACGACCATCAGCTTTTCTTGCTCTCGAGGTGTCAATCTCACCTGATTTCCTCCCGTACGATCTGTCATAAGCAACTGCTTTTACAGCACACTTTACGTTTCTTTTCACACTTTCACACAGCACAGCATACCCGTTAGCTGTTAGTGTTAACGAGCCTACCATCTACCATCTTCTATCGTTCTTTCATTTCTACATTTCATTAGATAAGGAGCGGCTGCAATGAGGGAGCGGGTTGCAACCGTATTTGAACTCGGTGCTCACTGTATAGTAAGCGCCATTCAATGTAATTAAGAATGAGTTAATATGAGGGGGAGTACTCATTCAAGCATCTTACGAGGATTTTTTCCAAGATGCTCCATACATTATCTTCATCATATTAAATTGACGACATAATATAAAGTACTCTATTTGCACATATTTTTCTAAATCCGACTCGATTGCAGCTAAAATCAAAACATTTCATGCGCTTTCATTTCCAATTGTAGTTTTTCATGCATTTTTGGCGATTTTTATGAATATGTGAACAGCTGATAAAAAAAGCCAGCCAGATTACTCTGGCTGGCCTCAGCATTCGAAGCAGAGTCCCTTATCGAACTCATTCCTGCTCCAACACCATCAAATTTTGCTCAAATATCGTCGTAAATCCTGCTTCCAGCAGCAAGCTGACCAATTCCGGTTCAAACGATACATTGTACACCATCCGGTCACATTCCGCGTAATTCGGCCCGTATACTTCTGACAGCATCGCCCGATACAGCGCATCCTTATCTGCTCGGCCAGCGGCGACCTCGCACTGATACAGGACCAACGACTTCAGCTTTCCGTAATCGTCTGTCACCTGTTTATAGAGCGCATATGCCACAGCACTTCCGTCAGAATCATGGACGATAAGACTATGTCCTTCGCGGATATTGTGCCATTGAGACGACCATGCCGCTGCCTCCTTATAAAAAGACAGGTCAGCCGCTTCAACGGGTTTCCCCCAATGCAGGCTGATCGAATCCGATGGATCAAGCTTGAAAGCATTGGCATCCAAGCCCCCATTATGCCGCATGCCAATTAGCCGATCGGTGATTTGAAATCCGACATGCCGATAGGCGCGGATGGCGTTGTCATTTTGCGCGACAACCTCTAAATAAGCGGTATGCACACCCTCTTCTCGGATAAGACGGATCGCTTCTTCCATCATTGCTTTGGCAATGCCCTGACCTCGGCAGGAAGGAGCTACGCCTGTTCCCCCGTTCCAGGCCAATTTCTTGCCGCGCACGGTACGAACAGCAATTAGCACGAATCCAATCGGCTGATCGTCTGCATAAGCGACGACCGATAGGTGCGGTTGAATGCCGTTCACGCTCATGTGAGCTAGATGCTGTTCCAGATTGCGGGTCATATCCGAAAAATAACCTGTAAACCCTTCATTCCACAGCTGCAATCCCTGATCAAATGTGCATTCGTTCAGCCTTTTCATCGTTACAATGACTTGCTTCATCTTCCGATTCCTCCCCTGAACCATCGACATGTGGCACACATTCCGTTATGGCCCCGATATGCTGCCAACAGCGTATCACGGCCACAGAATCGTTGTCAATTTTTAGTAGACTTTTGCTTGTCCACTCGCTCTGGGGTTTTACCCATTAAATAACCGAGACCACCGCCGAACACCGCCGGAATGACCCACCCGATGCCCTGCCCATATAGAGGAATGTGTTTCAACACCGAAAGGGCGAACTCGATCGGAACTTTCGCTTCTTTCAAGCCGTCGAACAAGCTAATAAGAACGGTACCGATCAGCGCTCCTGCGTAGACTTGGGGACGTCCGCCGAACCATTTATGAACGAAAGACAGCAGGATCAACACAATGGCGACCGGATAAATGACAAGTAAAATCGGTTTGGAAATCGAGATAATTCTGTTCAAGCCCAGATTGGCTACCAATAATCCCAGTAAGCATGTTATCAGCGCAATCCGATTGTAGGTCATCCGTGCCAGCAAGGTTGCGAAATACTGGCTGCAGGCGGATACAAGTCCGATACATGTCGTCAGACAGGCTAGTGTGACGATGACAGCCAACAGCATCAAGCCGGAAGGGCCGAACAAGTTCAGCACGACATCGGTCAACAGTTGGCCTCCATTCTTTGCATAACCGAGCGACACGCTTGTCATGCCTAAGTATCCAAGCGCCGCATATACAAGCGACAGTCCGATACCAGCAATGAGACCAGCTTGAATGGTCGCTTTCGCGACGGCCCGCTTCTCTACTGCTCCCTGGGCACGGATCGAATTCAGCACGATGATGCCGAAGGCAAGCGCCGCTATCGTATCCATGGTCAGATAACCTTCCATGAACCCTTTGAAGCCTGGCGATTCTACATACTCATTGATAGCCGGTCCTCCTTCTCCGATCGGATACAGCACCCCGCCGATGAACAAGAGCGCGATCGACAACAGCAGCATGGGCGTAAGCCAGCTTCCGATACGTTCGACCAGCTTTGAAGGATTGAGACTCATCCAGAACACGGCGCCGAAAAAGACGAGCGTGTACACGAACAGAATCCATGGATTGGATGCATGGTGTGATGGCAGGAACGAGCTGAAGCCCATTTCATACGCCACGTTGGCGACGCGCGGTATCCCCATCGCGGGCCCAAGCGACACATAGACGATGATGGCAAAGAAGATGCCGAATCGCGGGCTCACCCGCCCGGCCAAATGCTGCATATCGCTTCCGGACAACGCGACCGCGACAACGGCGAGCAGCGGCAATCCTACTCCTGTTAAGATAAAGCCGATGATGGCGGGAACGAAGCTGTCACCCGCCTGTTGTCCCAAGATAGGCGGAAAGATAAGGTTCCCCGCCCCGAAGAACAATGAAAATAGCATTAATCCCGTGAAAAAGATATGTTTCTTTGTTAATGATTGATTCAATCTGCTCTCCCCCTGATACATGTGAGATCAAAAAGACCCGTCCCTAGAAAGGGACGGGTCTGTACCCGCGTTACCACCCAAATTCAACAATATTGCGTATGGATCTGTTTGTTGCTGCTCATGACGTGACTATGCACGCGTTCCTGGTAACGGAGGATCCGTCAAAGCTTACTGGTGAGTTCAGCCTTGCTTCTCGGAGAGGACATTCGGTCATGCGCTGGACATTGGCTTGCAGCAAGACGCCAACTCTCTGTGGATCAGCCCATCACTTACTCTTCTCGTCGCCGAAGTTCATATCGTAAAGTTTGTATACTATTTTCACATGCATCGAGGCAACTGTCAATGACAATAATACACATTGCTAATCCCTGCCGCGCTTTCCATTCCTTCGATTCTATTATATGATGCATATACGGAGATATTTGGAAGGAGATTCACGTATGCCAGCAATGCTGTAAATTGTCATTTTAATGATGGATACCGATTTATTTTTTGGTGTGTACACTCCAAGGGATAAGTCTGTCCATTTTGACCTTTACAGGAGCGCAGGGTGTATGCAATTGAACTCAACTGCTGCGGACAAGACGATGAGTCGTTCTGCTTTTGTATTTTATCTCCGTGCCAATTCGTTACTAATGCCCTGCTGCGCTCCTTCGTCAGATAGAAACAGGAGGACTGCACTTATGAAAAATAAAGAACAAACCAACGCATCCATGCACGAGACGACCGTTTATTTGCATCAGTACATGAAAGCTCTTTCCCGGAATGGTCACTTCAATGGAGCTGCGCTTGTCGCTCTCCGAGGGAACATCTTATTATCCGAAGGATACGGAATGGCCAATTGGGAGCACGAGGTCCCCAACACGCCGCAAACCAAATTCCGCATCGGTTCCATTACGAAAGGCTTCACGGCGTTGGCCATTATGCAGCTGCAAGAGCAGGGACTGCTCTCGGTCCACGATGCCATCAGCGAATATTTTCCCGATTATCCGCGCGGGCACGAGATCACGCTTCATCACCTGTTGACGCACACGTCCGGCATTCCCGATTATGCCGGACTGCCGGGTTATTGGGAACGCACCATGCGTCTCTATTCCCCGATAGAGCAGACGATAGCGTCTTTTCAACATGAACCGCTGCAATTCCAGCCGGGAGAACGGACGAGCTACACCAGTTCCTCTTTCATATTGTTAAGCGCCATCATTGAGAGAGTATCAGGGCTGTCCTACGCGGATTATATTGTCGAACGAATCTGCATACCCCTGAATATGAATGACTCGGGCGTCGAGGACAGCCGAACGGTGTTGAAGCATTTCGCCTCCGGTTACTCGGTGTGCAACAAGATCATTCCGGCTGAATACGTCGACATGTCCATCTCTCTCGGCGGAGGCGGTATGTATTCAACGATAGCGGATTTATATAAATGGGATCGCGCGCTTTATACGGAGTCACTTCTCGGCCGAGAATCACTGCACCACATATTTGGACCATACTCGCCCATATTCGGCGGATACGGCTGGGTCGTCAATGAAGAAACGATAGACGGAGTGAAACGGAAGCGCGTCGCTCATCATGGCACGATGAACGGCTTCTGTGCCGACTTCAACCGGTTTGTCGATGATGATCTCGTTATTATCGTGTTAAGCAACATGAACATTACGCCGGTGGAGCGGATAAGCGGCGACTTGGCAAGAATCGTGCTTGGTGAAGAGATTGACGTGCCGGAGACCGTGACGGCGATTGCACTTGCCACTGAGGAGATGGAGCGGTATATCGGTATCTACGAACGAACGGAACCGGACGGCTCTCATGCTGCAGACATCGATTGGCAGGAAGCCTTCACAAGCTTGTCGCGATTCAGCACGGTTGAAATTGCGGTGGGGGCTCATGTCAACCGATTCCATGAGTTCGGCATTCACCCAGGCTCGATCATCATCATTACCCAAGAAGAACAGAAGCTGTACTTGCAGATGGCCAAGCGACATGGCGCATGGTACAAATATGAAATCGTACCGATCTCGGCAACTGAACATGGAGCAACGTTCGCCGCCCAGTATATCGATGAGCGGGTTATATGCACGAGAAACGGTCAGGGATCGATAACTATCGAGCATCGCGATGCGTACGGAAACCTTATGTTCGCAGCCAAAATGTCATAACGTTGGCAGCATGAAGCATACAGGGGCTGTCCCAATAGGTCTAATAAGACCCAAGGGACAGCCCCTGTATGTTTAGACGGCACTCTCCCCGCCAATTGATTCTTGCCCGCCGCCACTATGCCTTGGTTTGTTACTTTCAAACAGTTTGAACCGAGGCCACATTTAGATCGAATAACTGATCCAATCACCACGTGAGCCTCCCATTTTGTCATAGAACCGTTGGGCACGATAATTATTAGCGGCCGTAATCCATGACATATGAGCATATCCGTTGTCTTTCGAAAATGTTGCACAGGCTTCAAACAGCTCTTGGGCTGCCCCGGTTCCTCTGGCTTCCTCAATTACATATAGGTCATTCATTACGGTTATTTGATCTGCTTGAATCGTACTGAATGTGAAATAAAGGGTTGCAAACCCAACAAGCTTACCTTCCTTCTGAGCTGCGAACTGAATTCCTCTATTTTTTCCAAGCAGTGTGTCAATTAAGCTATGTACTTTTTCTATTGCCGGTTTTGGTCTTTGATAAAAATCAACGATATACTCATACATCAAGGATGTTATTTCTTGTTTATCACTTGGTTCAACAGGTCTTACGATCACGGACATAAGCAGCCCTCCCGAATTGAATGCCTTTCAATATAGCTATACAATATTATAGTAAAATAATTGACATCTAATAAAGATACAATAAAGAACAATTTCCATTAGATGGACCAGTACAGATGGGAGCAGATACAGAGGGAATTGAACAGGTCTTAGAGCCGTGTGAGTTCTTCCTCACCGGGTTTTATTTCCCTTCTAATTGCAAGCAACAAAAAAATCCTGAATAACCATCAGGATTGTCAACGAGGCCTGTAAATCGGCTAGGTGGAGTCACATAAAGCTCTTTTTATGGGGACTTCTAATGTTTAAATGAATCCGCGAGACACAATTACTAACAGGATGAAAAGAACCAAGATAACACCAGTAGACGTAAAGTGGGAACCAAACCCGCCTGCAATATCACCCATTAAGAAGCCCTCCCTATTATCATGATACGTCTCCATTATATTGAATGTATCCCCGCCTTGGCCCTGTTAAAAGCCTATAGGGGTGAAATTAGGCGGATTTAGCAATCCTTTTGCGTTCTTTAGCGCAGCTATGACACATCACATCTTCCCGCACTTTGAGATTCCTTGTCATGGTGCTACAAGCATTCGTTTCCACATACACCATTAGCAATGGGGCTCTCCCAACAGAGAACCCAAGGGATAGCCCCATTCCATTTACTCCTTGATGGCCCCGATCATGACCCCTTTCACGAAATACTTCTGCAGGAAAGGATACAGCAGCAGAATCGGGACGGTGGCGACGATAATGGTCGCGTATTTAATCGTCTCTCCTATAGGCATCTTATCCGCCGCACCAGCTCCGGTGAGCATGCTGTCCGTACTGTTCGTAATCAGAATTTCGCGCAGCACGAGCTGCAGCGGATACAATTCACGGTCTCGCAAGTATATGAGCGCTCCGAACCAGGAATTCCAATGCCCAACACCGTAGAATAGAATCATGACCGCAATAACGGGCAGAGACAACGGCAGAATAATGCGGACAAGCACGGTGAAGTCGTTCGCGCCGTCCAGCTTGGCCGATTCCTCCAGACTTATCGGAATGCCTTGGAATGCCGTGCGCATTATAATCAAGTTGAACGCACTCACCGCACCCGGAACAATGAGCGCCCATAGGCTGTCCAGCATGCCTAGACCGGTCACGAGCAAATAGCTTGGAATCAACCCGCCCGAGAAGAACATCGTGAACACGATGAAGAACATAATCGGGTTTTTCCACATTACATTTTGCCGCGATAACCCATACGCGCCGAGCGCCGTCATGAACACGTTCACGAAGGTGCCGACTACGACGATGAACAAGGTATTCAAATACCCGCTCGTAATCATCGGATTCTCGAAGACGAGCCGATAGGCATCCCATGTCAATCCGTGCGGGAACCAGATGAGTCCGCGCTGCTGAACGAGCCATGACGGATCGCTGAGCGAAGCGAACAGCACGTACACGAATGGATATAACGTGACCAGACAAAGACATATCATGAACAGGATATTGAAAAATTCAAAAATTCGTTCGCCAATCGACAATTTATTCACCAGCCGGTCCCTCCTCTGTCGCATTTGTTCTTCAACTGCAGCTCCCCCACTACCACAACTTCGTATCGCTTGCGCGACGGCTCACCGTGTTCGCCAAAATGAGAAGCGCGAAATTGATGATGGAGTTGAATAGTCCGATGGCCGTACTGTAGCTATAATTCGACTCCAACAGACCTTTGCGGTATACATATGTGCCAATGACATCAGCGGTTTCATACGTCGATGAATTGTACATCAGCAAGATTTTGTCTGTGCTGACGGACATGAGGCTGCCCATCTGCAGAATAAGCAAAATGATAACCGTCGGCATAATGCCCGGAATCGTAATATGGAGCACCTGGTGCCACTTCGACGCGCCGTCCACTTTGGCCGCTTCATACAGCGAAGGATCGATGTTCGATATCGCAGCCAAATAAATGATCGTGCCCCAGCCTACCCCCTGCCAGATGCCAGACGTAATATAGATGCTCCGAAACCATTCCGGCTCACGCAAGTAGGCGACAGCTTCGACGCCGAACCATCCTAAGATGTTGTTGATAAGCCCGTCTCGTGCCAGAAAATCAACCATCATCCCAACGATGACGACAATAGAGATAAAATGTGGAATATAGGTAATCGTCTGTACGGCGCGCTTGAACATGTGATGGCGGATTTCATTCAAGAGCAACGCCAATATAATCGGTGCGGGAAACGAGAATACAAGCTCATAAAAACTGAGCAACAGCGTGTTGCGGACGATTCTCCAAAAGAAGTGGCTGTTGAAAAATTCTTCGAAATATTTTATGCCTACCCACGGGCTTTCAAGAAATCCCAAGGCCGGGGAGTAATCTTTGAATGCGATTTGAATCCCGTACATCGGTCCGTAATGAAAGACTGCATAGTACACGACAACGGGCAGCAGCATCAAATAAATATACTTGTTCATCTTGGCGTCTCGGATCACGCGCCGAATAAAGCCCGGTTGTGCTTGGGATCCGGTATGCGCCGTCGCTTTCTCTGGTACCGGCATGTCGTTCCCTCCTTATGAAGAAGATTCGTGCCGGAATACCCGGCACGAATGTGTGCTCCTTATCGCTTATTGAATCGATCCAAAGCAGCCTGTTGCACTTTAATCGCATCCTCAATCCCCATCGACTTAATCGTCTCGACGAATTTATCGAAGTTGTCGATCGGTTCTGCGCCCATGATGAACTTGTCGAACATTTCCGCCTTGTACGTATTGATATCTGCCATAATCGAAGCATAGGAGGAGCTTTCTTCCGAGGTCGGTGTCAGCGACGGCAGCAGCTTGCTGCGGTCGGCATCCAGCCAGTTCTTCATCGCTTCCTTCTGCTCTGGAAGCTCAATATATTGCTCGATGTAACGTTTGTCCTGCACGAACGGACCGGACCAGTTCACGGGCATATATTTGGCCATCGCTTGCGCGACCGGCAGTCCGTCCGGGTTGTTCATAATTTCGTCCGTATATTTCGGATAGCCGTTCTCCATCTTGTAGCTTTCGCCCTCGACGCCGAAGTTGAACAAGATATGCCCTTCCTCGCCATATTTATAGTCCATCCACTTTACGATTTCCTCTGGATTGCTGGCCGAAGCGGAGACAGCTGCCCCGACACCAGCAAAGGGCGAGTCTGCCTGACCAAGCGCTTTTTGACCCGGAATAGCAGTCGGATAAGGCGCGCCGACCAGCTTGAAGCTCGGATCCTTCTCCTTCATCAGGTTCATGTAGCGTCCGACACCCGAACCGTTGTATGTTACGAGGGAACCAAGCAGGTTGCCCGTCATTTTCGCATCCTGCAGCTTGCCATCGGTCGTGGCATAATCTTTGTCCAGCAAGCCCTCCTTATACCAACGGTTTAACATGGTTACATAATCCTTGTATTGCGGTTGAATCGGGCCGTACTTGATGACCTCGCCTTCTCTGTAGAAGCCGTCTGTAATGCCATACGCGCCGACAAAGGCTACATTGATATCACGCAGAAGGAACGGAATCTCATCTTTCTTGCCGTTCCCATTCGGATCTCCGTCGCGGAAAGCGATGAGCATTTTCTCCCATTCCTCAATTGTCGTCGGCACTTGAAGCCCCAGCTTATCGAGCCAATCTTGACGAATTGTCGGCCCCATGAATGTCAACAGCTCCTGTTCCGGACGCAAGAACGGAAATACATAGATATTGCCTTCGTCCGTCGTGACGAGCTTCTTCAAATCAGGTCGATCCGCCAACACTTTGCTCAAATTCGGAGCATACTTCTCAATCAGCTCATTCAAGCGGAGAATCCGCTTCTCTTTAATCGCTTGATCCGGCCCCTTGGCTACCCCGCCCCACGAATACTCAATGACGTCAGGCAGCTTGCCGGAAGCTAGCATCAGATTGAACTGATCGGCTTCTTGACCAGAAGGCGGATGCTGGAATTCGACTTTCGTTCCTGTCCGCTTCTCCAGTTCTTTGTAGGCTCCCATCTCGCTGAAGCTCTTCATGACAGTCCCCGCATTTCCCATCGAAGCCCAATACGTCAAGGAAGCGGGGAATTTCACTTCCTCTGCCGGAATATCAGTGGAAGTAGCCGCTTCTGGCGCCTTCTTCTCACTGCAGGCCGAGAACATGGTTGCGATCATGACGAGAGATACCATGATCAGACTTGCTTGTCGCCACGAGTGACGTTTCATATCTAATGACCTCCCATCGGAATTGGTATGATTCCAACTATAGCGAGCTCCTCGCGAGACAGTAAGTAAACGTTTTCAATCCAAGTTAACCGAATGTATGCATGCTCACTTACCGTTTTTAAGATCGGTTAACCATTCTTCCGATCCGCTTGCTGCTCCAGCATTTCACGATATTTTCCCGGTGTGATTCCCTCGTTCTTCTTGAAGAAGCGCAAGAAGCCTACATCACTGGCATACCCTACTCTTTGCGCGATTTCGGATATCGTCAGAGTTCCGTCCGCGAGCATTTTTTTGGACTCCTGCATCCGCAGCTCCGCAATGTATTCCGTTATGTTGCGCCCGCTATACTTTTTGAAGAAGGCTGAAATATATTGCGATGTCATCTCGAACTCGGCTGCCATCGTATTCAGACTCAGATTGGGATCATGAAAATGCTTGCCGATGTATTCCGCCATCCCCCGGTACAAACGGTCATGATGATCGCTGCGTTCCCTCCGGATGTAATGGCACAGCGTGCGAAAATGCTGCATAATCTGCTCCTGCATGTCCTCCACTGCTATCGGCCGCGCTGCCAATCGAGCGGGATCGACCGACTCGCCGAACACTTCAAGGTCATCCACCTGAATGCCGTTCAATATTTTCATTAATGTCGTTAACAAATCAATGGCCAAGCATCGCACCCGGTCCGGCGTGACATGATCTTGCTGCCAATTCATGACGAATATTTGCTGCAGCAGCTTTTCCGCAACATCCGCTTCCCCGCTCTTGACCACATTCATTAATTGAATCTCTGTCTCAATCGGATAATGGTAGAACGGCGACTTCACCGAGTGAATGTTCTCGTAGTACATGATCGATTCGGTACCATGAATAATCCAATAATCGAGCGCCATCATTGCTTCGCCATACGCGGTCCCGATCTGATCCATTCCGCGGTAAATGGGGCTAACGCCAAAGGCCAGCGACAGCTTGAACCGCTCCTGCACCGCCTCTTTCAGCCGGCACAACAGTTCATCCCGGATCGAGCAGACGGATTCCGAAGACTCGGCCACATTGAGCAGCACCGCCAGCCGATCACGCTCCATTTCCGCAATATAGCCTTGCTCCTGCAGCAGTTCATGCCCGAGATTCGTAAGCACGAACCGCACCAATCCCCATTCACGCTCCGTGTCGCCTTGGATGAACCGGGAGCAGTCCACAATATGGATGAGAATGACACCGTAATAATCGTGAGGCAGCCGAATGTCCATGAAGCTAAGCGTCTCCTTCATGCCATGGGACAGATCGACGTGTCCGCGAATGAGGCGGGACAGGAAATTGGCCTGCAGCACCGGCGACTGTTCGGCCAACGTTTGCCGCAGCTTGTCCTCCTCATCCATAGAGCGGATGACTGATTTCTTAATCAAATCAAATTCATCGCGGTACGTCTCCTCCTCCGAGGATTTACGGTGACTCAACATCTGCACGACATCTCTAATTGGCTGATAATACCGGAATGCCATCACATAGGATGCGCCAAGCCCTGCAGCTAGACATCCGACGAGGACGAACAGCGCCCATTTTTTAATAACGAGCACGTCCTTCAATACGACCTTTTTCGGAATGACCGATACATATTTCCAACCGTTGCTCCCGTTCACGTCCGACAGTATCATTCGTTCACCGTTGATGTCGATTTCATTGTAACCGTTTGCAAAATGAAGATGCTTCCAGATTGCTGCAGCACTATTGTCACGCAGCGTAGACATAAGCACTTCTTGCTTCTCATTGAAGATGACTAGGGAGCCATTGTTCACGCCTTCGATCTGGGTCAACATATTCTTCATCTGCTGTTCTTCAATAAGAACTATCAGTTGTCCTTGGATGTCCGATACATATTCATAAGGAAGGGACTGCACGAAGGTGATCGTATTGGATTGCACGTTCCCTTGCTTGACCGGTTCGGATGGCAAATAGGTCTTATGATGAAATCCAGCGAGCAGGCGTTCCCGAACCCAGCTGTAATCTCTTCCTGGAAACATAGTGATTTGTTGAAAGAACAAGGATGAATCCGTCTTCATGTCTGGAGTGAGAATCATGTCATTTGTTTGAAAGTAAATGAAAAAATCACTGATGAAGCTGCTTATATTTTTATACTTCTTCAACTCTCTCAACGCTTCAATCACTTTCATTTGCTTCTGCAGACTTTCGCTGCCCGCATTGTTCAAGAGCCACTTCACCTTCGGGTTGAGCGCCACCTGTGCGGTGAGCTGATCCACTTCCTTCAATCGAGAATCCGTAATCTGATTCAGCTGCTTCAACAGCCCTACGTTCGTGCGAATCGCATTGTTGATCATGATCTGTTCGATGCGCTGGTAGAAGATGCCTCCAACCGTCACAGGCAGCAGCAAAATGACAAGGTACGATAGTAAAATCGTAATAAACACGCTTCTTCTCGTCATTCTTCTCTTCCAGATTCGCGCAAGCCAACGAACATTCATTCCTTTTCCCCCTCTGTTCTCTTGGTTCTTGAATACGGACTTGTAAATATTGACTTATTATAGTCCATCTATTATTACAATGACGGAGGAGTCAATCCTTATAAGCCGACGATCGGGCTGTTGGAAACGGCGAAAAGCAAAGGCGTGCGCGTACGCGCATTCGGGAATCAACAGGAGATATTTTGAGGACATTACGGTCGTCTACGGGGCAGCGCAATCCTGATGCAAATCTATTTGCATACGAGTCCCTTCATGATGACATAGCTTCACCATTGATCAAAACAGACAGCAGCATCGATGCTGCTGCCTGAGCTTGGCGTAATGGCCGAGAGATCGGTTTCCATAGCTGTTGAAACAAAACATAGGATGGTTCATTTGCAACCGTTAGAGAGCTTCGACATCCTGATTATCGTCCGTTATGCCCGTCCAGCCGCAATATCGCGAACAAGCGGCACGAACCAATCCGTCACGTTACGGAATGCAAATCCTCGCTGCTGCGCTTTCGTCGTGTCCATGAACCAGCTGTCCGCCGTGCCGAATGGAGACTTATGCCCATCGTCCAACTCGGACGTAAAATGAAGACGCTTCGTGTAATCATCCGCTCCAAGCACGATCGGAAAACGGACCGTACAGACCGGAAACGAGGCTTTCTGCAATAGCACCGCTTCCACGCAGCGCTTTCCTTCCTTGTAGCTGTGCCTCAGATTGTTCCTCCACCTGGATTGGGTACATATATGGGTTGAAATCCGATTCACTTCTTCGCTCTGGACCGAACTCGTAGACTGATAAGCTGGACGTCAATATGTATCGTTGTACCCTGCCAGCGAAGATGGCGCAAGCTTCCTCCGCTTCTTGCTGCGTGAAGCATATATTGTCGTACACAACATCCCATTCGGCTGATCCGATAGCGGACTCGAACGCCGCGGAATCGGTGCGGTCCACCGTAATCCGCTTCACCGCATTCCCGAACGAATCCGCAGTCTTCCCTCTTGTTGCTATCGTCACGTCTGCGCCTTGCCGCAGCAACGCCTCTACCAGCTTTTTTCCGAAAAAGCAGTTCCCCCCAAAACTAACACTTTGTTCATGAAAATTTGCCTCCTTAGTTCTTTTGATTGATTCGTTCTTTCCACATTATAAAGCACCGGAACCTTCGGCACAGCTAGCAAGTTCAAGCTTCCCCCGCCCATGTATTGACGACTCCATATATGCAGCATGATACTGGATGAATCGCCTTCGGACAGAGCGTGTCTTCTGCCACATTAATTGTCCGGCATCTCTTCATGTTGTAGTATTATAAGGTATTCCATCATAATGTTCATCTGCTATATACGCTAGCTGAAACCGCATCGATGTATTGTTTTCCAAAGTCATAACAGCCAGCATGTCCAGCCTATAACGATACGTTGCCAAGACTTCTCTCCATTCTCCCTCTCGTTCAGAAGGGGTATCCATAGGATAAAGTTAACTTTGATATACATGTCTACAGTAATCTTGCTCCTCAGACAATGCGGCAGCATCACCGTTCGATCATACGTCTTGCGCCTGAGACAGGTGGGAATCGTTGGTACTGACCTGACCCAAGGGGAGAATGATTGGAACGCGTTCAACTAATTTAGACTGTGTTTCATCCAATGGATTTGGCAATTAGCCAGCGATTGCTGAGCAATAAGCGAGAAAGCATTGGAGCGCATGGGATAATTCCAATGAAGCATCGCATTAAGAGGATTATATGCTGTTTTAGCTGCACAAAATCCAATCGGATAAGCATCATCCCGATATTAAGTCAACTTATATCGCTAAGAATCCCCCTCATGTTAGTTAGCTTGCGCCTTGGGGTGTGGGTGCTTCAAAATATTGAATATGTTATTGTCGATTCTATAGAAAAAAGGTGAGGCTCTTGCTGCAATCATTAAAGGCTATTCAATCCTACAGACAAGGCGAAACCGCACTGCTGGAGGAGAACCGCTGGTTGGAATACATCGTGACGGCCGAGGAGCGGATTGTCAATCTCGAACGGATTCAATCGCTGCGGCAGCTCGCGAATTCCAACCCGGTGCTTGACTATGTAGAACGGACACTGCAAGAGTTGGCACGCATGCCGTTGTCCTTCTGGATTAAGGAAACAGTGGAAACGGTGCTGAAATGGTCAGAGGCCGCCAAGGGCGGGACCGTGCGCCAGCGGATCGTCTGGCAGGAACAGGGCGTGTCGCTGTTCGCCCATAACGTCGGCTCCGCTCAGATCTATAAGCAGCACGTCGCTGACAACAGCCATGAACGCAGCCAGCTTACGCACACTCTTATTTATACGCATGGACTTATCGGACAATATTTGCGCGGAGAAGTGCCTTTAATCGAAAACGCTCCCTTATTTCAATTGGTGAAGCAGAGTATCGTATCGTCCCGGGAGCTGCGGGAGCTGCTTCTGCCGCTGAATCGCTGCGTCATTGCCGCGGTCTCGCCCGAATTGTGGAATTCGCTGAAGAGCAGGGTCGAGGACGTTGTCGATCAGATCGTGACAGGCCAATTCGATAACGCCTTCTCCTTGCAGGAACGGTTCCGTCATTTGCGGGAGCTGTCTGTCCGCAGCGGCGAAAACGTGAAGGCCGAGCTGGCGAAGCTGGAAATCCAACCGCATATTATGACCGCGCTCCGTGCATTGAATGACAAAACCTTATGGTTCGTCGAAGCGGCCTTACATGAGTTTTCGTTCGAAGAATTCATCAAAATCTTCCTCATGACCTTAGCTGATCCGCAGACGGAGCATGTGCGCCATATCAGCTTCGAGCGGTTGATGAACAGCATGTATTATGATTTCAAAGGCCGGAAGAAAATAAATGTTTACAAAAAACGGATGATCGAAAAGGCATTGCGGGAACTCACTTATGAAGATATCAGGAACCATCGCAAGCCGGATAGTCCGCATCTGACCTTCCATATTGATCATCTTGATGAAGCACGGGACAGTATGTATGTAAACTTCGAATTCTCTGCCGCCGCGGAAAAGTTGATCGATTTCTGCATCGAAGCCGAGAAGACGCCGCTCTATGAGAAAGCGATTCTGATGCTGTTCGACTTGTTCGAATTGCGGCGCGACGCATACGATCGGTTCCATAATGAAGAGGATTATTTGTCCGATATGAACCGGTCTGCGGATTATAAGCAAGTTATTCTCGATTATGTGACAGGAGTCGGCGTCATCGATATCGGCCCTGGCGGAGGGATCATGCTCGACTTGATTGAGGACCGCCTGCCCGGCACACAGGCGATTGGAATCGATATTTCACAAAATGTCATCGAGACGCTTGAGCGCAGGAAGCAGCGTGAGAACCGGAGCTGGCGCGTCATGAAGGGCGATGCGCTTAATCTTAAGCAATATGTCGAGCCGGGGAGCATCGATACGATCATCTTCTCGTCCATCCTGCATGAGCTGTACTCCTATATCGAATATGAAGGAAGAAGCTTCAACCATGACACCGTTGCGGCCGCCCTCCGGAGCGCATTCGATGTCCTTCCGCCGGGAGGCCGCATCATTATCCGCGACGGGATTATGAGCGAGCCTGCGGATCAGAAGCGGATCATCGCGTTCCGCAAGGAAGACGGCATGTCGTGGCTGGAGCGGTATGCCAAAGATTTCGCCGGAAGAAAGATTCGATATGAGCGTTTGTCGCCGCACGAAGTGTTGATGCCGGTAAATGACGCCATGGAGTTCCTGTATACTTACACTTGGGGACCTGAAGCGTATGTCCACGAAGTCCAAGAGCAATTCGGTTATTTCACGCCGTCGCAATATGAGAATTTCATCGTGAAGACATTGGGCGCTCGCGCTGTCATCATCAAGTGCGATCATTACTTGCAGGACGGCTACACAGAGGCGCTTGCGCCGAAAACGTCCTTCATGAACGAACGTAGAGAGCCGGTGCCATTTCCCGACAGCACCTGTCTGATCGTCATCGAGAAGCAATAACGGCAATCGCAAAGCCAAAATAGAAGGCCGGTCAATTAAAGACCGGCCTTGATTCGTATCGTACGTTAAAATCCTTGCTCGGCAGCGTATTTGCCCCAATGCGGACGGCCGCCGTCGGCATCGGTGAACCCGTATTCATCCGATAAGCCCCACGTGCTGAACGACTGCCCCGACTTGTCCATCCGATCCGGGTCGGCCGCCAACGCCGCTACAGCTCTCCCGATATAGTTTGGCGTCTCCGACATCAAGAAGTGCGGCTCTTGCTTCCCTGCCTCTCTCCAATTATCCTCGCTAACCCCGAAATGTTCGAGCATCGCTTCTGAGCGCAGAAATCCGGGGGTAACAGCGACTGCCGCAACCCCGTGTGGACGCAGGTCTTCTGCCATCGCCGCAGCCAGATGGATCGCCGATACCTTGGCAAGGCTGTAGTACATGTTGCCTCGGTACCGATAATCCGTGCCGTCTGTAATCTCAATGATAAGCCCTTGCCGTCGTGCAACCATAAGCGGCGCTCCGTAATAGCTCGTCATCACGTGCGAGTGAACCGCCCGCTGCTGCATAAGCAAGCCGTTCGCAAGTGAGTGCTCCCAGAAGCCTTTGCCCCATTCCGTCAGAGGATCTCCTCCCCACACATCGTTCACCAATATATCGAGCTGCCCGTTCTGTTCTTCTTTTATCCGTTCAAAAAGCGCCTTTACTTCCTCCTCCACCGTATGATCCACGCGTACAGGAATCCCCTTTCCCCCGTTCGCCGTCACCATTTCGGCCGTATCATCAATCGTTTCGCTCCTCCCCATGCTGGAGAGTTGTCCGCGTACACTGCGGCCCGTGCAATAGACCGTCGCACCCGCTTCTCCCAGCATGGCAGCGATTCCCCGTCCTGCCCCACGGGTCGCTCCAGCGACAACGGCAACTTGATTGCGCAATGGCATCATCCTTGCCCTCCTCATCTCATTTGACTACTGTTTTAGATTATCAGAAGATATATGACAACTACTGTCATATTGGTCGTGGCCAGAAATCTATGCTTGAGCCGTCATTGGGAAGCGGATTCCAGCCGGAAGAGATACATGGTCCGTCTTCACGAACAGTGTATCCGGTTGATCCCATTCGTATGATACCGGACGGATGTCATCAAAGTCCGGAGTAAAGTGGAAGATGACCCTGTATTCCCCCTCAGCGGCGAAAAGATCGGCCAAATGATGAAGCCACTCATCCAATGAGAGCTTCCGCTCGGCAATGACATCATACACATGGAGCTCTTGTTCTCTGTGTTCCGCGATGACGACGGCATCGCAGTCGTCTATATAATAAATGTGGTCACTAAAAATATTCATGCAGTACCACAGCAATATTGACTCTGCGTGAACAGCTCCGCAGCGGCGGGACACAGGGATGCGAGCCGCTGCCTTCTGCACGATTAACTCCCACTCGGCAGCCTCGTCGATATTCAGCTTACGTGCCGCGTTCTGGCCTGTCTTACCATGCAAATAACGCACGTAATAAGATGTTTCCCGCACTGGGACGAATCCGAACTTGGGATAAAATTGAAGCACATCTGGATTCGCGAATAAATAGATGAAATCATACTCCTGCTCATGGTCGGACAATATTTTCTCCAACAGCTGCCTTGACAACCCGAGATTACGGGCATCGGGATGGGTCATGACCGTACCGATCTGGAGCGCCTTGTACGGCATGCCCTCCAACATATAATCCATATGGGTTACGGAAACATTGGCAATGACGTCGCGTCCGTCATGGAAGGAGTAACAGACATAGCGATCATCCCAGCAGCCTCTCGCATACCATGCTTCAAAATCAATGCCGAACACGGAATGCGCCAAACGGTTGAAGCTCCGTCTATATTCCGTAATGTGTTTATAATTATGAATGAAGGTGTACTGGCTCATTTTAAGCTTCTCCCCGTCAGTATAATAGATTGCAGATTCATTCCGAACGCTTCCACAGAATCGGTGACAAATCGGTTCAACCATAAAACCCTTTGTATCGTCTTGCATTGGATTTTATACAGCGGAATAACATACATATCGCTATTGCGGTAAGATCTGTTGGATTTTGTACAGCGGAACGGCACTCGTTCGGCAGTAGGTGCTGAAAAATAGCCAGATCCACTGGACAAAATGCAGTCTGCATGCTGTTAAGCCACACAATCCGAACATTTCACTGTACGTTTTCCAACGGAGCTTGCTTTCACCTCGGAAAACAATGCAGTTCAACTTGTATAACTAAAAACAAGCTATATCTTTCAGCAAGAAATGAAAGAAAATTTCCGAATTCTTGAGAACCAGTGCTATCACCTTGTTCCCAATAGACTACTGGGCACTCCCAACCTCCATCTTCGATGTGTCCAGAGAGTATACACCAGTCCCAACATTCTCGATAACTACAAAGTGCTCAGGTAATCCAGACTGCCTCCAATCTGCTGTTTCCTGTAAAGAAGCTTCTTCGTGCGTTTTTTATGATTTCAACAATTATTCCCTAGAATCAGTTACACCTCCAAGTACAGTAAAAGAAGAATCCAATTTAGACTGCCCTTAGCGTTTATAACGCTCTATCATCTGAACGAGCCTGTCAGTCGAGCCGATCGCATCAGAAGATAGCATATTGTTCACATAATCGTTCCGCTTCTCGTGCAGATCGTTGATTTTATGTACAAAAGCTTCCGTCCGCACTTCGGCATCATTCAGCACCTCGCAAAATCCCCGATCAGCAAAAGACCTCGCATTCAATATTTGATCGCCCCGGCTCGAGCCTTTCGGCAGCGGCACCAACAGCATCGGCTTACGCAAAGACAAGAACTCGAAGATAGAATTGGAACCGGCACGGGATATGACCACGTCAGCCATGGCCATAAGATGCGGCAGCTCTTCATTCACGAATTCGAATTGCTTATAGCCTGCATCATTAATCGAATCGTCCAATTGTCCCTTGCCGGAAATATGCACGACGTGGAATTTCTTCAGCAATGCGGGCAGGTTGTCTCTGACAGCCTGATTGACACTCTTCGCGCCTAAGCTGCCGCCCATAATGAACAGCACCGGCTTCCCCTTAGCAAAGCGACAAATCGCACGGCCTGTGCCTGCATTGCCCGCCAACAACTCGTCTCGGACGATGGCGCCTACATATTCCGCCTTTTTGGTCGTAACATGCTCACATGTCTCTGGGAACGTTGTGCAGACTTTGGTCGAGAACGGTATGGCGATACGATTCGCCAAGCCGGGAGTGATATCCGATTCGTGGATGATGACAGGCACCTTGCGCATCCGGCCCGCAACCACGACCGGAACGGAGACGAATCCTCCCTTCGAGAAGATGACATTAGGCTTAAGCTGCTTCATTTTTGCGTACGCTTCGAAGGAGCCCTTTACCACCTTAAAGGGATCTTTGACATTGTTCCAGTCCGCATAGCGTCTCAGCTTGCCGGTCGAGATACCGTGATATTGCACCGGTTCGAACTTTGAGATGATCTGCTTCTCTATCCCGTCAATCGAACCGAAGTAATGAATGTCCCAGTTGCCGTCCAACAGCTTTGGTATGAGCGCAGCATTGACAGTGACATGGCCAGCAGAACCTCCTCCGGTCAACACAATGGTCTTTTTCATAGTTGCTTATCACCAACCTGTAACTTGTTGTCCGTCTATGTAATAATGGATGTGCTGTTGATATACCTTGTTCATCCGTATTTCTTTAGGATAATGCTGAGGCTGGATGCTCTCCAACAAGTCGGTGCCATTGCTCTCGACGATCTTCGTCCTTGGCGTGTCCTTATCGTACAGTTGCAGCAAATGCATCTTGACCTCTGCCGATACACTGTCGTCACACCGGACACCCAGCTTTACCATATCGCACTGATCCGTCGGTTCATGCAGCGTATCAAGCATCATGATAACCTCATTCTTTTTTTGTTGATTTCATCGTTTCTCCAGCTGTAGGCAGCAGCTTACCGGCAAAGGCAGGATTACCCCATATGACGAATCTGCTCTTCTTCTCTTTCTGTAAAGCTTCTTCTGCATGTTCTCTTAATCATCTCAAATACAAGAAGATCTGTGTCAAAAAATATGGTTGACATTGGAAAACAAGGCGGTTATTCTACATATAACCTTAAGGTTATATGAGGTGTTGAACATGACTGACATATACCGGGCATTGGGCGATCACGCCCAACAGATCCTGAGCCCTATTTTCGCAGCAACTTTGATTTTTTGAACAATAAATCCTCGAAGACCGGTCTTTGTACGGTACTTATATCCTTAATTTCAATTTGTTCCAACGCTTGAAATTGCAACGATAATGACTCATTGCTATTGTCTTGGTACATCAACGTTTTCCCGTCATCAGCAAGCTTCCCGTTTAGATCCACCTGGGCGTTGAACAGGAACATGACGAACACGACTTCATTGCCGTCCGGATATGTATATTGCATGCGTTCCCCGCTGTATATCGAGTACAGCTCGTGTTGCTCCACGAAGAGGCCTGTTTCCTCGTAAATTTCCCGAATCATCGTCTCTTCAATCGCTTCTCCTGGCTCCATCCCGCCTCCAGGAAGACCCCAATTCCCATAATCCGAGCGCTTTTGCATCAGAATCCTGCCTCGATGATCACGAATGATGGCCCCTGCAGTTACGATGATTTTGCTTTTTTTCAATGCTTCCACCCTTTTTTCTATGTAATAATAGCCCTATGTTCCCATATTCTCTCTAACTGTTTTGCATGCCAAAGTTCATGCCACACCATGCGCCGCAATATTTTTGGGTAGGACCATGTTCCCCGCCTACTTCTTTTATTATTGGACAGTCACTCGATTGAATCTCAGATCTCGCAATAATTCGTCCCGCTGCTCCACTTCATTCGAAATCCGTTCACTTTCGGCGTGCACAATCCGTCCGTTGCGGAAGTCGCAAAAATGCTCGTAGCAATGATCATCTTTCAAGAGCAATGGTAAAAAATGAACGATATTCGTAGCGACGCCGACGTTATCCCGATGTATAATCCAGTCTATATCCTTCCAGTCTAGTATGCCTTCTTCCGTCTTCAATGGAGTTGCGTATTCAAAATGGTCATCAACCTCTGCAAAGTATAAGTACATTCCGCCTGCTCTGGTCTGCTCCACGGTCCAGGTCACGATGCCCTTGAAGCGGAGTTCTTCGCCCAACTGAATGCCTGTCTCCTCCTTCACTTCACGAAGAATTGATTCTCTCGCTGTTTCGTCTGGTTCCAATTTTCCGCCGACACCGTTCCATGCCCCCATCCATGCTGGGGCTTCGCGGTTCAAGAGCAGGATGTCGTTCTTTCTTTTAATAAAGCATATCGTATATGTTAGCATGATGTTCACCTATCTACCCAAAATATGGTATTTTTTAGAGCATCTCTGCCCCTTACATCTATCAGCTGTTTCTCTTGAAGAAAGTCCAGCTCCCATTGCTCTGACCACGGAACCAGTAACACTTGATTATGCGGCAGTCCCAACATGCTGCGAATCCTCCTCCCTTCAAATCATATGCTTTTTTCAGAACGTTTACAAATAACGCCAATTAAAAAAGCCGCATTTCAGCGACTTTCCGAAGCTTTCCAAAATTAAAAACAAACCTTATAAAGCTTCAACATATTGTTTAGCTTCTTTCAATGAAAGGCCAAACATTCTTCTCGCCTCCTTGATTGCTTCAATCTTCTTGCCTTCCGTTACAAGGAAACGCAATTCATTGTTAACTGGATGTTCAGGCACTCCAATTTGGTTCCCGATCTGTTCTAAAGTGAACTTCATGCTTCTCACCTGAGCCTGCAAGTTATTCACTTTCTCTGTAATCAGTATAATGATAAACAACAATAAAATAATGACCATGTATTCCATAGGATCTCCCTGATGCATCATATATTTTGTTACTTCATACGGGACGCATCCGATATAAGTAAATGTGAGTGAATCCCGCACCGCTTGACTTCACTTTGTCTTCGTCAAAATGAAAGATACGGAAGTCCTCCGCGAACGAAGGCGCAATTCCGTCACCATCCTCGGTATATGAAAACTCTAAATACCTCCTTATTTCTTCATCCGATTGAGCTCATCCCACCCATAGTGATACGACGCCGTCGTGCTCCCAGGATAAGTCTTCTGTCTCTTCCATCATCGCGGCATCCTCTTTGTCCTATTTTTCTGCCATTTCAATATAGTATACCTGATATGATTTCCAAAGAGAAAGTCCTAGCTAAATTCCCGCTTCAAGATAGAAAAGAGGACTGCATCGACGAATTGCCCTTTTTCATAGAAGCATTCCCGCAGCAATCCTTCTTCGCTTAGTCCGGCCTTCTCCAGCAATTTACGTGACGAGATATTGCCGGGATCGATAAATGCCTCAATACGATGAAGTGCCATTTCTTCAAATCCGTATTTCATCACTTGTAGAATTGCTTCCGTCATGATGCCTTGCCGCCAATATTCAGGGGTCAATTCATAGCCGATTTCTGCTTTTCGATCCTCTTTGAACCAGTTGTGGAAGCCGCAAGTGCCAATAATGACATCGTCGGGCTTGTATGTGATTCCCCAGCGAATGCCTTGCTGCTCTTCATATCTCCGATTCCAGTTCGCTATCAGCTCTTCAGCCTGCCGAACTTCGACGAAGCTTTCCAGATCATAATACTGCGTAACTTCATCTTGTGAAAAGTAATGATAAAGCTCTTTTGCATCCTCTGCTCTTAATTGTCTTAACCTCAAACGGTCCGTTTCCAATACAGGGAACGATTTCATATAAATTTCCTCCTAATTATTCATCTTCTCGTTCTTTTCCATTTCCATAGCCTATTCGTTGACATGTCTGCTTATAATCATCCGGAATGTCTGGATGAACCGTTCCATGTCCACATCAGTGCCTATGGACACTCTCAAATAGTTATCGATTCGGGGTTGGGCAAAATACCGCACCAATATCCCTTCAGCCCTCAGTTCCTCTAACAACTGCTTCGCCGGAACGGCCGTGTGGGTGATGAACGCGAAGTTAGCCTTGGAATCCAACACCTTGCATCCCAGCTCCCGCAGCTGTGTCATCGTCATTTCCCGCGTCCGGATCACTTTCTGCGTCGCCTCTTGGAAATAATCTTCGTCTTGAAATGCCGCGATCGCTCCAGATAACGCCAACCGATCGAGCGTATAGGAGTTGAACGAATTTTTGACGCGCTCCAATCCTTCAATCAGTTCTTCGCTGCCCAACGCAATTCCGACCCGCAGCCCTGCCAATGAACGGGACTTGGACAAGGTCTGAATGACCAGCAGATTCGGATACTCGGCGACGAGCCTCACCGCGGATTCCCCGCCGAAATCGATATAGGCTTCATCAATAATAACGGCACGTTCTAAGTTGTCTCCAATGCCGAACGGATAAAGTCGACCGGTACTGCTTTCGCCGTAGGGGCATTAGGGTTGGGAATGATGACTCCGCCGTTAGCCGCATGGAACGGTTCCATAGGGATATTAAACTCAGCGTCAAGCGGACTGTCTGATAGGATAGCCCGTACAAATTTGCATACACTTTATAGAAGCTGTACGTAATATCCGGGAACAAGATAGGCTCACCGGGGTTAAAGAAGGCAACAAAAGAGAAAGCCAATATTTCATCCGAACCATTCCCGATAAACACTTGACGTTCAGATAGTCCGCAGTAATCTGCAACGGTTCTTCTCAAATTCTCACACGTCGGATCGGGATACAGTCGCAGATCCGCATTGACCGCCCCTGTTATCGCTTCTAGAACTTTCGGAGATGGCGGATACGGGTTCTCATTCGTATTTAACTTTATATATTTCTATCCCTTGGCTGTTCTCCCGGCACATATAGCACGAGTCTTGCCGTAATGTCGCTCCAATATTTACTCATGCGCCAGACCTTCCTCCCGATGTAACTCGATAACCTTCAACCTCTAATTCGCAGTACTTTGCAAGATCTTCTTCTGCACGCCGTTCATATATTCCTGCTATCATTCTTCCAATTCCAGCTTTATGACGCGCAACATTTCATATCTGATGATGGAACTAAAGGGCGAAATCATCATCCAATAACGGGAAAACATCTTTTTCGCCTTCTGATTGGTGCCGTACATTCTCGTTACCGTAATCACTTGTTGAATGTCATCCCCACATAGTGACTCGATATAGAAATTCATAGCTATTTTCATGAAATTTGGCTCACGAAACGCAATAAATTCATCAGCTGTCATAGATAAGACATTTCCATTCCACTTCCACGGCTGTCCGATGAGTCCGATAATAATTTCGTCCTCAGTCTCCTCTAATACGACCAGCCCGTCCTCGATTAATTTCTCCAAGGTTAACAATTGGTTCGGCACTCCGCGCATCGTGAACAAGATTCTCATCAACCACGATTTATTAAAATTCACATCATGCAAGAGCGAGAGAATTTTCCGTTTGCTTCCATGTATCTGCTTGCTGTTCGCCATGGAATAATCGAATTCAGGAACATACTTATCAATTAACATCAAGGATATCACCCCCACTGTGAGGTTGTTTTCCGATGCGGAAATCAGCCGTTCATTTTTTTGCTATGGACTCTCCACAATGGGGAGAACAGGAGGACTGATAGTATTCAGTTGCCCTACAATTGGAGCGTCATCACTTACATAATATGGGCGGTACAGTTGTACAGTTCGCATTCCCAGGCTGCATCGACTTTTCTCAGCTTGGTGAAGGAAATGTTCTGTAAGGCGCCTTCACACGTAAAATGCGAACTCATACCGCCAAGGATGGCGCGGATCAGAGCGCCGTGGCTAACGATTAATATGTTCTTACCCACATGCTTTGCGGCCAACTCATTGATGCAGTCCATCCCTCTCCGCAGTCCGTCTTCATTTGACTCCAGACCCAAGTCCAGCTGCCGCCAATCCACGCCCCATTTTTCGATTCGCTCGGCCTCGGTCGTGCCTTCGATTTGGCCCCCGCCCATTTCACGCAGACGAACATCGAAGCGTAGCTCCACATTTGTGCTTTCCTTAATGATTTCAGCCGTTTGCTTCGCTCTGCATAAATCGCTCGTATAGATAATGTCCCAATTTTCGGTCATCAATCTCGCTGCCAGCTTTTTCGCTTGCGCCATGCCTTCCTCGTTAAGGGAAATATCCGAATTGCCCTGGGCTCTCCCTTCTTTATTCCAATCTGTGCTGCCATGTCGAATAATACCAATCGTTGTTGTCATGTCGCTGTCGCTCACCTTTCTGCTACGAAGGACCGTGTATGTCGGCCCTTCATACAACGATGCTGTTTAGATTTCGTGAGATCACGTTAATTCACAAATTCCTGTATCCTTTTCCCGTGTTCAAATCGTTCGGTATAACTATTTTTCGTATATTGCCCTATGACATCTATCCAGAAGGCCTGTGCCGATTTGTTGTTCTCCAGCTGACATACTTCCCAATTACCCTGAAACGAATCAAAAGTGTGTATTGCAGCTTGTCGTCCCAATCCTGATCTTCGATATTTCTTCATAATAAAAAACTCTGCGATCGAGTAATAATCCTTATCGGGTGAACGGACTAAGCGTACAAGAACAAATCCAATATATTTGCCTTCAAATTGGATGCAAAACGGAACTCTTCCTTCTTCACTCCAATAAGACTCTAGGTAAGGGTAATCATCAAACTGTCCGGATTCATTGACATCGCAACGAACATATTCCGAAAAATCATAAAAATAGTACTGCATCAAATTTTTAAGGGTGTGTTTCTCTTCTATTTTCATTTTTTGAATAACCAAACTCATCATATGCTCATCCTTACTCTATTTAATAGGTTTACCTCTATTTGTAGTTATCGGGATTATCATCCATTTAGTTAATATACGTTAGAAAATAATGTAATGTTGCACTTATCTAAAAGGATCATGCTATTACTGCATCGACAGCTCCTGCAAAAATTTCACTATATGCCGGTTCGTGTCTCATTGATAAGAAAAAGATCTTGTAGATATCGATAACTCAAAGGAACGCCGACTTCCTTCGCGGTTCTTACGAGTGTTCTTATTAGATTCATCTCTCTTCTTGATATATGTACTCAATCCAATGACTCATATGAACGCATCATCCCCCTTTAGTTCCCGATCGTTGCTTATGCCGCCGAACACGCATGATCAATGCCTATACTGTCTATTTATTATGGAATACACGGCCTGTTCTCACAAGTAATTTTTTCCTTACAGCTCTATTTCCATGATACAATACAGATGAAGGGTGGAATAGAATGTTAGTTACTATTAATCGGGAACGCTTTGACACATTGGACCCTGATGAGCTCGGCTGGGCTTGCATCGGACCGATTCTATTGCAAGTTCGCGGGAAAAATTCCGACATAAAGTCCCAGGTCTACGCCAAGCTGACTCCCGGGCAACAGGCATTGTTCATGTTCCGGGTGCTCCATGATCATGCACGGAACAGTGCGGCCGAATATTATTGCTGGATTTCTTATTTGTTGGAGGATGTGCCAACTTGGAGTGAAATCAAGCACGGATTGCTGTATATCGGAGAGGAAGCATTGCTTCATCATTTGGAGGAGACTGAGCGGTATCTGGTGGAACGAAGTCGGCAGAACGGTGCTCCTTTCTCGCACGCTGCGTTACGGGATATTGAGGATGATACGGAACTTCGCACATTCATTTCCTTCAGGTACGAACAATTTCTGGATCTCGTTCCACATGCGCACGTGCGAATGTGCTCCTATGTCCGGACACATACGGATGAATTTGTGTTATTCGAATGATAAAAGAGGGCCGTTGAGTCGGTCCTCTTTCCTTGCATAGATGCTGATGCCCAACATGTATGAGTACGGAGCATTAGCGTATTTCTCCTTTCATATTAGCTTCTGACGAATCGTCATTCATACCACATCCTTTAAGCGCGATGTCTAATCTCATTCATCACGATGCTTCGCCTGCTGAATTTCGCTGCGCAGCTGCCGGACTTCATTCTGCAGTTCATCGAGCTTCTGAACTAGCTTAGAGCGATTGATTCCATAGCTAATCGCTGCGACTAACAGAAAGAAAACAAGACCCCAGACGAGAAGCATCATAATTACACCGGCTGGATTCACGATATCCATAGTCCCCCTCCTCTTCGTTCATACTGGTCCATCACTTTAGAAGCGCAAAAATGAATATTGCTACGAACAGAAACGGAATGCATGAAAGGAAGGCAACATGAATCCATCGGTTACGAGATTGTCGATCTTCATCCGTGCTGGAGCGGTCATTCGCTCTCAGTCGATCCCCGCTTATAAAAGCGCCGGACAATAAAGCCCCAATCCCCAGCAAAATAACGCCGACCCATGCATTTATTTCCGCAGTCAATGCCCAACCACCGATTGCATAAGTGATGAGTGACAGAAACAGGCATGTCAGCACGGCAATTCCAAAGTAATTCATAAGCCCTCCCTCCTGCAGGACCTTTATATCCCGTATCGTTGTAGGGTGCATCCCTCAAAACCGGTTCATATGTGTGACAATAGGCGTTAAGACAATGTCAAAGTGCCCCTCTTTCCTAATTTTTCATAGACATTATATCACAATTCAACATATGTAATCATGTACATTTCTATAATATTGACGCTCTGACATTGCTATTTTAGAAGAGCTGACGCTTTATGAAATATACGGTTACTTGCGAGAATTGCGCATCGCAGGCAGCAGCTTCACGCTCCCGTCATCCGTCTGCAGAAATCGTTGGTACTCCACAGATTCCATACCGTAGATGGCGATTTTCCCTTCTGCATCATAATGAATGCCCCAGCCGAATTTCTTCGGAAGCATGGATGCTCTCAGGCACGGATGTGGCTTGCTGAACAACTCTGCACGGAGTTCTTCCCCTCGCAAGCGGATAACCTGAGCGTCAATTCCCTTATGTCTGATATGCACTTCGAATATCAGGTCCTCATGTGTATAGTGATAGGGATGCTGCGAGAGCAGCTCGTACTGGAGAACATGAATCGGTTTCGTTGCTTTTTTGGATTCAGGCACGGTGCTGCTCGTGACTGGGCAATCCGACGCAACTCGAATGAACGTATCGGTATAGCTCATAGTCTCTTTCCTCCCAACCACTTGTTAAAAAACGATTCAATCGTTAAAACGATACTCCCAAAACGGTTCCCTGCTGTACTTCTCACGGAATACCGGGTCATCCAATGTGCCTTTGCCCAGCAAATGCTGCACTTGCGATTGATGCGCATGTATGGCATGTATTTTCTGCTCCACATACTCGCTGACATCATGAACTGAGTCCGGCTGTCCCAGAAGCTTCTCCCGGCCTGTTGCGATAGCAATGCAATGGACTGGAGGCCGCTTGTGCGCTGGTATGCGCTTCACTGCGCGAATAACGGCAGCACCGGTCGCATCATGATCGGGATGGACGCTATACCCTGGGTAAAAGGTATAAATGAGAGAAGGCTCCAACTCCGAAATCAACCTCTCGATTCTGTCGGCGAGCTTCTCTTGGTCTTCAAACTCGATCGTTTTATCATGATATCCCCACATGCGCACATCCTGGATGCCGATTCGGCGGCAGGCCTCTTCCAGCTCCTGCTTGCGAATAATCGGCAGGGTCACCCGATTCGCGAACGGAGGGTTGCCCATGTTCCGCCCCATCTCCCCCAATGTCAAGCAGACATAAGTTACAGGCGTGCCATTATGAATATGTCTAGCTAAAGTACCCGCAATGATCCCTTCATCATCCGGATGCGGCAGCAAGACGACAATATGACGTTGTCTTTCCATGTGAAGTCCCTTCTTCCCTGTCCTATTAAAATGGTTCAACACTTAACTGCAGACTGACAATCAGTCTGCCTTGCTGATCATGACCTGCCATAATGAGCCGATTCGGCTCGTTCTCGTCCCAGTGTGTCAAGCCTTCTGCATACACCCATCCCTCTGCTGTCTTGAGTCCGACCCGATAGGGGCCTTGACCTGCAATCGTACCGTGTGAATAGCGGATGACCGCATTGCTGATGAAGGCGGAAGCTGTAATCTTGGACTTGTCGCGATGAGACGCATAAGCCCCTGTCGTCATTTCGAGATGGAGATATAAGGGGCGGTCCTGCAATGTCTGTAGAACACGCTGCACACTTTCTGATTGTATCAACTGCATGATTCATTCCCCCAAGACATGGAATAGCCCCTTGCCAATAGCATAGGCACAAGGGGCTCTCATATTTATTGCTTTGCCGAATCTGCATCGACTATGCATTAATTTGCACCAATTGATTTCAGTTTACCTGAAAATCAGAGGGATGGAAAGCGATCTTTGCAAACTGGAACGATTATGCTTGATTGGTTACGCGTTAAAAAAAGGGGCTCATTTCATGATACGCCATTATACCTCGGCATCCGCACTCTTCTTCTGCTCTGCTTCTTGATAAGCTTCTTTGTTCGGGCGTATACATAAGACAAGTCCTAGCAGATACACAACTGCTCCAAAACCGTACGCTGCAGGGAAGCCTCCCAGCCTTTCAATCAGCCAACCCGCAGCTCCGGGACCCAGCATTTGCCCGACCGCATAGAACACGGATATGAACCCGATCGCTACCGATACGTACTTCGGACTGACCTGCTGTGACGCTTTTACCTGAATTAAGGCAATCAATCCTCCCAATGTAGAACCCCATATGGCGGCAGAGATGAAGAAGCTAACGGCATTCGGAAGCAGAATCGGAATGATATCTCCTGCCGCCGCACAGACCAGCGCAATCACGAGCGCTTTATTTACACCGATGCGATCCGATACGATTCCCCAGATGGGGCCGCCGACAATGGAACAGATGCCGGCTGCGGCAAAGGCTGTTCCCGCAGTCGCATCGGAGAAGCCGTGGGCCTTCATATAACCCGTTTGATATAAATTGGGGACCAGATAGGCGACCCCTATCGCAAAATAAAGCCATGCAATTTTCATTAAAGGTTTGTTGCGGAGCCACTTTGGCTTTTCTTGTTCTTGACCGGCGCTGTGGCCAGCAGCTTGCGGGTTGCTCAGAACGAGCATCGCAATGAGAACGACCGCTAGCGAAATGATGCCGAAGCAAGTCCAAGTAATTATGACTTCGTCTTCTGCAATATATCGCTTGCGATTTGCTCCAACACGGCCTTCTTGCCCAAGGCTGTAAACGCATCGTTATAATTTTGTCTGCTCGTCATCCGGTAGACGTTCCCGCTCTGCACTGCTGTTAATCCTGCCCATAGCCTGCTGTCCTCCAACACATTGCTTTCGCTCTCGAACAATAGAATCAGATGATCTGGATTGAGCGACGACAGTCCTTCCAAGCTCGTCACCTTGCCTCCCCAACCATCTGGATCCGGTGTCCCCGGCGCTTTTGGGAGCTTGATATCATTAAAGATCATGTCTGCCACTCCTGTGCTGGAATAAATGCGGATTTCTTTGGGTGTCGCTTCGATAACCGCAAACGATTCATCCTTAGTTACCGCTGTAATTTGATCATGCAGCTGCTGAGCGCGATCGTCATACTCTGTCATCCATGCTTCCATGTCTTGCTTCTTGTCGAACACCTCCGCTACAAAAGCAAAACGCTTGCGGAAGGCATTGAAACCGTATGGAACCGCCACGGTCGGAGCGATTTTTTGCAGATCTTCGTACAGTTTATCCTGCGTCGGTCCCGCCAATATCAGATCGGGCTCGGCCGCGGCAACGGCTTCAATGTTCACAGGGGTTTGGAACCAACCGGCAATTTTCAAGTCCCCTTTCAGCTTCTCTTTCAGAATTGGAGTCATTTCAAGCGGATTGGCCATATCCGTATTTCCGGTCAGGATAGGCTGATAGCCCAAAATCAGCAGTTCCTCTGTGGAGCCTGATATATCCGCAATCCGCAGCGGATGCGCAGGGATTTCAACTTCGCCTTTGGCATCCTTCACTACGCGGGTATGGGGCGTCTGTTCTGCGCCAGCCGCAGCCTGCTTTGTATTTTGGTCCGCTGCATCCGATGAAGCGGCTTCTTTTGCCTCGTTTTGATTGACACTCCCTCCACATCCGAACAACGCAATCGACAAGAGAACAAGTGTTAAAAATACAACCCCTTTTTTGATCTGAAACATACTCCATCTCCCTTTGCATATTGATAATGATTATCATTTATATAGTTGACATGATACGCTTCCTTATGTGAGGCTACTACCGGCAGACGGATAGGAATGCGGTCCAGCGGATTTTTTGCCTAATGGAAAAGAAATAAAAACGCCAGGACCTAATCGTCCTGACGTTGATGAAGATAGCGCGCAGTTGAGATGATCTATTGTCTGCGGAGCAGCTCGGAAGGATTGATTCCGAATTTTTTGCGGAAGGCTTCGGAAAAATGACTCAGATTGGCATAACCAACCTGCCCCGCCGTCTGCGTAACGTTCATTTCTCCACTGAGGAGCAGCTTCATCGCATGCTCCATTCGTTTGTCACGTAAATATCCGAACACGGTCGTGCCGAAATGTTCCTTGAACCCGATCTTCAGCTTGAAATCGTTCAAGCCAACCATGCGGGACAATTCCAATAGCGACGGAGGGCAATCCATACGCTGCAGCAAAATATGACCGGCTTCGCGGATTTTGTCCAGATCGCTCTTCGAAAGACGTGCCAAGCTCTTATCCTGCTCTTGCTCGAACAGAAACGTCTGAAAATGGATGCCGAGCAATTCTAGCGCTTTGCCCTCTAAATAGAGCCGCCGCGCCGTATGATGAAACGGACAGTCCAGCATCTGCTGCACAATATACGAAACCTGCGGATCGATGGGCTTTTGAAATTTACGGAACGACCGGCTGCCAAGCACTCCTGTAAAATTCCGGCTCCCTCTCGGCTCATCTCCCAAGAATCGGTGGAACAATTGGAGCGGAATGCCCACCGCTACCGAACGCATGGGAGAACGTTCATCGTACTCGAACGCGGCGTCGAACCGCTCCATGAAATGCAAGTAGCAGGTGCCTGCCGATAGCTCATGCCGTTCACCAGACACGCACACTTCACCGGCGCCCTCAAGACAGAAGCTAAGCTCCACCATGGCCGCCTCGGACGAAAACCGAAAGGCATGATTTGCCGACAATCGATAGTCCGCGTACACGATTTCCATGCCGGAATGCGTCACCAGCCGCTGGATGACCCCGTCACCGATCGGCTCGTGAACCGGAAGCTGTACGGATGCTTCAGCAATTGGCCGCGATACATGCAGCCCTTGCAAATATTGATTATAAATATCGTGAATGCTTGCGGTATTCATCATGTATAACTCCTGCCCGTATTCTCTTAAGCCTTGTCTTCATGACAAGAACTAAGTGAGAATAATTCTCAATGTATCCATTATAGAATAAGGTCCGCAAGCAATCAATACTTTGTGTGCCTACAGGCTACTCATATATCATCGGGCATCAGTTTGATAGATATCAGTTGCGTTTTTTTAAGCCAGAACCATCTGCTTTCATAGACGATGTAATAATTTTTATTTTTTTGAATGGGTTGAATGTCACTCTCTGAACCGTAAACGGTAACTTGTTCGTTGTCTCTATCTTCCACTAATATTGAATTTTTGTTCACCTCCAAAACCGTGACTAGTTTGACTGCTTGATCTGAACTCAGCAGCAGCCAAGACAATAAGGCAACAAAACAAATTAGTATTGTAATTGCAATCTTTTTTTTTCATAATTTTTGTCTCACTCCTTTAAATAATCAAAATGAACGACATGAAAAAACTTAATTTAGAAAATTTCACCCCAAGCTAATCTCTGGTTCGCACTATCCCCATGGTTAAATTACTTTAAGCTAATACTTGAAGCTGTAAGTCTGCCTAAATTAGCAGAAGAGATTGGCATTCATGTAGCAATAGCTTTCTACTAGCGGCATAAAATTTGGCTTTAAATGTTTTTATCGTTTGGGGAATCATCTTGCTTTTGGATTTAATTTGTTCTTTTGTTTGCTATTGACCAGATAAATGCTTATCAAAATCAAAAATAATCCCACTAATAGATTGATGGTAATAGCTTCATGTAAAAAGGTAATACTTATAATATTTGATATAAGTGGGATAAGAAATGTATAGGACCCTACTTTGCTTGCTTCCCCTGAACCAATAAGTACAAAGTAAGTCAACCATCCTAACGCTATAACGAAGATAGATATAAATAGTAGATGTGAAATGAATGTTATATTCCATACGATGTCTGACCAACTCTCAATTGTAGTGCCCGAACCTATTAAAAAAAGACCGCCAATCAAAAGCTGAAGCGACACAACCCAAATCGAATCTACTTGAACGCTTGTTTTTTTCATAAACACGGTGCCGAAAGACCAACTCAATGCAGTACCTAAAGCAAGTAATATACCAATGATTGAAGCATGACCGATTAAGCCACCTGCACTTATAATAGCGACACCAGAAAAACCAAGTATCAAACCAATAATTTTTAATGTAAACATGGATTCCCCCAACCACATCCAGGAAAAAATGCCCAGAAGCACAGGTTGAAGAAAAACAATAGCCGAAAAAAGTCCAGCAGGCATATAGATTAGCCCAAAAGTCATAAGACCATAATACAAAATGATATTTAACACGGCAGAAATAAGATATATATGCCAAGTTTCTTTTAAACGCAAATTTTTGTATCGTGGAATAGCAAATATAAGTAGTATAAGACCGCCTATGAAAGTTCTTATACCTGCGAACAGCAGTGGTGGTGCATACAAAAGTCCAATCTTCGTTAATGGCCAGTTCAACCCCCACATAACCACAAGAAATGCGAGGAAAATAAAAGTTTTCTTCTGAGAAAGACGCTTCACTTTATTGCCACTCCCTATTACTATTCTGTTATTTTAAATCACTTTATAATGTTATATGATTTATATAGATAAATAAAATGAATACTGATTATAAGGAGCATATCAAATTAGTTATGACCATTACACAACTCACCATATTTTTAAAAGTTGCTGAAACGGGCAGTTTCACACGAGCTGGACAAATACTCCATATGACCCAACCGGCTGTAAGCCGCGCAATTTCCAATCTTGAATCAGATTTAGACGTCACACTAATTATTCGGGATCGCAAAAATGGGATTATCCTTACAGATGTCGGTAAGCGTATGCTCGTACAAATCCGAGAGATTTTGAAAGGCTTCGAAAAAATGGAACAGGAGATCGCTGCTGAAAAAGGTCTGGAAATAGGAACCATTCGCATCGGCGCATTTCCTACCGCATCTGCATATTTCTTGCCAAAAATCATTCGTGCCATTCAACAGAGATATCCTAATTTAGAATTTGATCTTTATGAAGGGACCATTAATGAAGTGGAAAAATGGTTAGCTTCGCGAGTCATAGATGTTGGAATTATTACGCTGCCAAATGAAGATTTAGAAATCCTCCCTCTTTATAAGGATAAAATGGTTGCGGTATTACATGACGACCACCCATTACAAAGTCAACCCTTCATTCGTATCAATGATTTGGATAATGAACCCCTAATCATTTGCAAAGGGGGGAATGAATTACCTATTATTGACACATTCAACAAGACGGAGACAAACCTTCAGGTTAAGTTTGTAGTCCATAACACGAGTGCATTATTAAATATGATTCAAGAGGGATTAGGTCTAGCTATCCTATCAGAGTTATCATTGACAACCCTGCCACCTAATGTTCATATTCGTGAATTAGAGCCACAGGTTTTGAGAGACATTAATCTGGCTGTCCCTTCTTTAAAGGAATCCTCATTAGCAGTTCAATTATTTATCAAGACGGCACAAGAGTTGTTCTGTTGAGCACTATGCTTGAAGCCCAGCACATCGGATTGGACATATTATTTATGCCTTGCGGCTGAATCGTTCGCATCTTTATAGGTGGGCAGGCGGGTCGGCTCCCCCTTGTCTCTTCCTGCATTGGATTTTGTCCAATGAAACAGCAGCGTATGCCTCTTTACGGCAGGTTTCATTGGAATTGATCCAATGGATTAGGACTTCAACCGCATCAAACGATGGCAAAACAGCCGGATCCATTGGACAAAATCCAATCTACATGACATTAACTCGCCTCCTACTCCTATTCCACTGCATGTTTTCCAATGCTTTGTTGCGCCGGTCCGCAAAAAATGATGCTCATACTTGTTCACGCTATCGAATCGCGAAAAAGCCGAGCAAATCAGGCAGACGCACCTGATGTTCACTCGGCACTCGGCTCGTAAACTAACTATTGAAATGGTAGAAACGATATCTATCTCTCATCTGTAACTAACGCTATGGAAAATCCGTCGTAACCCTTGCTGCCTACCGTCTGAATCGCCGTCGCGCTTACACGCGGCTCAGCAGCGATCAGCTCGCAGAAGCGGCGAACCCCTTGAACGCTAGGATCATCACTTGCTTCGTCTAAGACTGCGCCGCCTCGTACGACATTATCGCCGATAATTAGGCTGCCTTGACGGGAGAGCTTAAGCGCCCACGCGAAGTATTCCGGGTTGCTCGGCTTGTCGGCGTCGATAAAGATGAGGTCAAACGGACCGCTTCCCTCGGCCTCCAGTTGCGCCAGCGTATCGACCGCGAGGCCTGTGCGCAGCTCGACAATATCTGCCACGCCTGCACGCTGGATGTTGGCACGGGCGACTTCGGCGTGCTTAAGGTCCGCCTCCAGCGTGACCACCCGCCCATCTTGAGGCAATGCTCGTGCAAGCCAGATGGTGCTGTATCCGCCCAATGTGCCAATCTCCAATACATTGCGGGCGCATTGGACCCGTGCCAATAAATGCAGCAGCTTGCCCTGATTCGGAGACACGTCAATCGGCGGCAGTCCTGCGGCGGCATTGGCTGCGAGCACAGAATCCAGCACGGGATCAGACGGCACAAGCAGATTAGTGAAGTAGCGGTCGACCGCCGTCCATTTATCAAAATTGTCCATACCTGCTTCCTCCTATTGGTTGGATATTCAACTTGAGGTCACTACAGCAGTTGTAAGCCTCACATACTCTTCCACCCAATATTATACAGGCAAATGTTTCCTGATAGAAGCAGTCAAGCACTCTTTTTCACCATCATCATTCAGTTTGCTTTTTAGCACGGGCCTCTTCAACGATTTGGTTCGTCAACTCTAGAATGCTCATAGAGCCAAGGTCGCCTTCCCCCCGTTTTCGAACAGACACGCTCCCGGATTTTTCCTCATTCTCTCCAAGCACGAGCATATACGGAACCTTTTCACGTTGGGCCTCCCGTATTTTGTATCCAAGTCTTTCATTCCGCATATCGACTTCGACACGTATACCGGTTTCTTCTAACGATTTCTTCACTTGGCAAGCATAGTCGCTATACTCCTCTGATACAGGCAGCAGCTTTGCCTGAACTGGCGCAAGCCATAGTGGAAAAGCACCGGAGAAATGCTCGGTTAAAATTCCGATAAATCGATCCACCGAACCGTAAACAGCGCGGTGAATAACGACTGGCCGGTGCTTTTGGCTGTCCTCGCCGATATATGAAAGATCGAATTTTTCAGGCATTTGAAAATCCAGTTGGATCGTCCCGCATTGCCAGCTCCGTTTGAGCGCATCTAAGATGTGAAAATCAATCTTAGGACCGTAGAATGCTCCATCGCCTGCATTAATGCGATATTCGATGCCCCGCTTATCCAACACATTCTGCAATGATTGTTCCGCTAGATTCCATAGTTCTTCAGACCCCATCGAATCTTCCGGACGAGTGGATAGCTCAATTGTATATTCAAAACCGAATACTTGATAAATATGGTCAATCAATGCAATGACACGGCTGATTTCCTCTTCAATCTGGTCAGGTCGAACGAACAAGTGAGCATCGTCCTGGCAAAATGTGCGCACTCTCATCATCCCATTCAGAGCGCCGGAAAATTCGTGGCGGTGCACTTGTCCAAACTCCGCAATCCGAATTGGCAGCTCCCGGTAGGAATGCAGGCTATTTTTGAAAATGAGCATATGTCCCGGGCAGTTCATCGGCTTCAACGCGTATTTCGTAGCGTCCACGTCAGTGAAATACATATTATCTTTGTAGTGATCCCAGTGCCCGGATTGCTCCCACAGCCTATTATTCATCATAAGAGGCGTACGCACTTCATCGTAATCCCGCTGCCTTTGCAATTCGCGCGCGAAATGTTCAAGCTCCGTGCGGATGGTCATCCCTTTCGGAAGATAAAAAGGCATTCCCGGCGCTTCTTCAGAGAACATGAACAATCCAAGTTCTTTGCCGAGCTTGCGATGATCACGCTTTTTAGCTTCCTCAAGGCGATGTAAATGTTCCTCAAGCTGGGATTTCTTCGGAAATGCGGTTCCATAGATTCGCTGCAGCATCTTATTATTGGAGTCCCCACGCCAGTAGGCACCCGCAACATTCAACAGCTTGAATGCTTTGATTCGGCCGGTCGACGGCAGATGCGGCCCTCGGCACAGGTCAAAAAATTCACCTTGATCGTAAATGGTAATAACGTCATCTTGCGGCAGATCGCGAATGAGCTCCAGCTTAAGCGGTTCATCGCGCTCCGCGAAAATCTCCAACGCTTCTGCGCGGCTCACCACTCGACGTACGATAGGCAGGTTCTCTTGTATAATCCGCTCCATCTCTTGTTCAATTGAGGCAAGATCATCACTAGACAGCGGTGTTTCTATGTCAATGTCGTAATAAAATCCATCTTCGATTACTGGGCCAATCCCCAGTCTAACAGCCTTATCTCCGTATATGCGTTTAATGGCTTGAGCCAATACATGCGCCGTGCTGTGCCGAACTATTTCCAGACCGTCTTTGCTATCCAGCGTAACGATTTCGATATGGCTGTCATGATTGAGCGCCCAGTTCAAATCAACCGGTTTTCCATTGATTTTTCCCGCTACAGCTTGTTTTTTCAAGCTGGAACTAATGGATTCCGCCACTTGTTCGATTGTCGTGCCTTGAGGATACCTCCTGCTTGTGCCATCGGGCAGTATTACGTTGATCTCCATGATCCAGCCTCCATTCCTACGTTCTCCATTGAATTTTTGAACGCAAAAAAACGCAGCTCTTCCGCTAAGGGACGAGTGCGTTCAGCTCGTGGTTCCACCCTGATTCGATCTGCGGCGTTACATGTCGTGGCTGTTCTCCAGAGCATGCCGATGCTAGATCCTCATTGATATCCGGTAACGGGGATAAGACGGTGCCGCTTACTGCCGCGAGAACAGATCGACGGGTTCAACGTCACGGCTACGAAGGGGTAATCTCGCATCCGGTACTGAAGAAGCTTGCAGCTGTAACTTCTCTCTCTGGGCAGGCCGTAATGGAAATCATGTCTTTGATCAATGCCTCATTTTTTAGTTTGATAACAATATTACATTGCTGAACTCGCAAAAGTCAAGAAATGAAATAACGGTAGGTCACTTTTGTACTAAACTTCACAAATCATATTCCCCCATTTTGCGTTCCGCATATTCCAGCGCGGACTGCATGTCCGTGTACACCCAATCCGCCTCATGTACAGACTTCGCACTATGGACTCCCCATAGAAGGGCTCTTCACAATCAGGCCCGACGACAAGCGCTGTTGGAAACGGAGTGTCGTCATATTGATGCGTTCCAATATAAAAAATCTCTTCTAACCGATCTCCCCACTCGTATGTCAACTCGGACAAATTGATAATGAGTGCGGTGGGCTCCCAAACCGAGAGAGCAGCCGTGGCAATTGCTTTCATATATGCGGCATCAGAGTTGCCCTCAGAGCCATAGCCATAGTTGCCTGTGAACTGAAGGACCATCATGTCTTTGTATTGACGCATTGTCGATTTTGTTAAGTAAATATTATGCTCCAGCCTGCTTAGTTCGTGTAAGCTCACTTTTTCCAAAACATGATTCATGTTATACCTCTTATTCAGTATTAAGATGCTGATCTGTCAAGCTGGATTGATAATATCATTGATTTGATGCAACCTTCTCATGTTCATGTTGCAATATTCGCATGTGCGTTCATTTATACCGAATTGCTTGATGGTTGCAACCATGCACCTGACCATCCACAGATGGAAATTTTCCTGCAAGATCGTTGCATCCACATGATTCCCGTTATTCAAGTAACCACGATAGAACTCCCGCAGCGATGCGATACTGTGCTCTTTTTCGGCATCCCAGTCAATCGTCGAAGTGAGTATCGCAGCCAGATCGAAATGCGGATTACCGCAGCGAACCTCTCCAAAATCAATGATGTACACTCCCGTCGAAGCATTAAGGATGTTCCATACGCCCAGATCAGCGTGGATGAATCCACTCTTCTCATGGCAGTACGAGATCGCGCGTTCTACAGGATGTTGAATGGCCTGAATGATATCAAAGCCATTTTTGAGTTCTTTCACGTCATCCCACATGCTCTGCAAGCAAAAACGGTCTTTTTGTCCAATAATGTGATGAGCGTCCCGCATTGCATAATGAAACACTGAGACCGTTTGTCCCAATTGATAGAAGTCGATGCTCGATTGCCGTGGACGGCTTTCAATATATCGCTGAAGGTTATAATGACTATCATCAAACCTGATGTAAGGCGTTTCTTGCTTGCTGAGCACAATTTCAGGCGTAATCGTATACGGTTCCAGTCTTTTATAAATGTTGTACTCCGTCATCCCCTGGTCTTCGTTTTTCAACTTTCTCAGTATGTACCGTCCTTCGGTTGTCACAACAAGCCGGGCTTCCGAAGTCATGCCTTGATCCATCTTATCGATGAGGTTTACATAGCCAATAGGATAGTGCTGTGAAAGCAATTCGTAATTGGATTCGTTCATAAACATCTTTGTTTTATCTCCTCAAAAGCGGCACATCCAGAATGCCTATTTTACCTTTGACGCCTCGCGTAGGAAACGTTCTTTCTTTACCTTCATCGTCTGTATATACTACATCGAACAGAGGACTAAGAATGTTCACATAGACGCTTATTCACGTCGTTCTTCGCCTGATTCAGCTGTAAGTGAGACACGCCTGTCTTCTTTCTCCCATAACAAGAGCAGCATCCAAATGACCGACGCAATGAGCGTCACGATTCCAATCGTATAGATAAGTCTGGCGTAATTAATTTCATAATAGACTTTGAATCCATTTACGGTGCTCCAATCCATTGTCTTAAATAAAAAAGTATATCCGACGTCATGAACGTTTTTCTCTGCTCCCCATACTTCATAACAAGGCACAAAAACAACACCCACAAATATAATTACGATGAGATAGAGAATGAGAAGAATGCCTTTCGGACTAATCTTATTGCCAATCATCGTGAACACCTCAGCTCACTATTCTATAATTTTGGTTCATAATCGACCATCCTCGGCTTTCCATTCCTTGTGGAACTGTTCCAAGAACTCTGTCATCACCTGATGCCGCTGAATGGCCAAGCTTTTCCCATGCTTCGTATTCATAAGAGCCTTCAATTTCAATAGCTTCTCATGAAAATGGTTGATAGCGGTAGCTGGTAGGTTCCGATACTCGGCTTCTGACATCGTCTCTCTTGGCGCAAGCTCAGGATCATGCATCAAGTGGCCTTTCCAGCCCGAATAAGCAAAGGCCCGCGCAATACCGATAGCACCCATTGCATCAAGCCGGTCGGCATCTTGCACGATCTGTCCTTCCAATGTATTCATTGGAGGGTTATGTCCGCCATTGTATGACAGGTTGGATATGAATCATTCCGCTCTCTTTGTCAGGATTCAACTTGGCATCGGCCACATCGTGCAGCAGCGCTGCCAGTTCACATATAAATACATCGGCGCCTTCTTCCGCCGCAATTCGAACCGCCAGCTGTCTGACCCGATGAATATGCCACCAGTCATGGCCGCTGCTGTCGTGAGCCAATTCGGCTTGGACGAACTGCTCCGCACGCCTAATCAAGGCTTGTTGTGTATGCATCATAATTCCCTCTCTGCCAAAGTGTTTATGTGCTGGGTAATACCGTTATTCCTTCAGACCTACTTTTTCGATTAGAAAAGAGTCGAATCGGGTATATCGCTAATTTTATCATATAATGGAGAATTAAAAGTAATAAAACGTCATTGTTCAAGGCGTTATTTCGCCTTCTTGTACGCAGTGTAATCGCAAGACACGCCGTAAACTCACGTTATATAAAAGTTCGATTAAAAAGATTACCTTCATTATCTTTATAAAAACAGATTGATTGTATTTAAATAACGAAAGATGATAACATCTGAATAAGTCATAGAAAGGGGGGGGACTGATTCGTTTGGTGAAAAAATATATTATATTTGGAGCTATATAAGTTGAACAAAAGAATTAGAGGATTATGGTAAGGAATTTCAACCCTGCATGTCGAATAAAGAAGGAAATAGAAGAAGATAGGCAGGAAAAGAACATGGAAAACGCAACGAAGCTTG